>CAZAKS010000034.1:962-8028 GCA_964485975.1 Candidatus Woesearchaeota archaeon | reverse complement strand
CTTACCTCCAGGTTCAAAATCAACCTTTTCATAATCCCATCTCATAGGCCAATCAACTCTCCAAGGCAGTTTCAAAAATGGAGATTTACTAATCTCTATCTCTTTACTCTCTCCACACCCATCACAAAACATCTTAATTTTATTCTTTCCATCATAATCAGAAAAACTAATTTCATCCTTCCCACAATCTGGACAAAATCCAGTCAAAGGTAACCAACCATCTTCTAATGGTACTTTTCTATACTCATTCAAAATATCCTTTATCTCTTGGGTATTTTGTAAGGCAATCTTTATTCCTTTAACATACTTCAAAGCCCTGTATCTCTTTGATTGATATAAAAATTCAGGTTTAATTCCAACCCTTGCAACATCCTCCTCAACATCAACCTCATGGTGCCTTGCATAACTATCCTCTCTACCAAATGGATCTGGAACATCAACTATGGGTCTTCTCAAATTCTTTTTCAACATATCAGGCTTAGGCATATTTTTAGGAACTTTTCTAAAAACATCATAATCATCCCAAGAATAAATAAATCTAACCTTCTTACCACTAAACTCTAAAGCCCTTTTAACCAATTCAACAGTCATAATCTCTCTAAAATTACCAATATGTACACTACCTGAAGGAGTAATTCCAGCTGCAACAGTATACTTAGCCTTATCACCCTTCTCTGCTACTATTTTCCTTACAATTGAATCAGTCCAGTGCATAAATACTAAAATCCCTCAGAACTTTATTAACTTTTCTAAATATTTCTAAATAGTAAAATCAACTTTCTCACTCTACTCTCTTCCCATCCCTTCTCAACAAGTACATTTACCAAAGCTTGTTCATTAAAATTAGCAGCAAGTTTAGAATAAATAAACAATGCTAACCTATCCTTTGGAACATCCCTAATCTTAAGCAAAACCCTTTCAATCACATTAATATCCCAACCCTCTCTCATTAAATCAATCTTAAGTTTATTCATATCTTTAGCTTGTGCTAGATTAAATATCAAATAATACTTTAACATACCTACATTACCAACTCTTTTACTCTCTACTTTAATATCCTCATCATAATACTTCTTCTTATTCCACTTGAAAATTAGTAATAATTTCATTAAATAATAAACCAATAAATTACCACTAGTCAAAGTAAAGACTACCCAAAATAAACTCTTACTAGCTTCAGTTACTCTCTCCCTCAACTCCCTTTCTTCTTCAATTACTTCTGTAATTGCTTCTGTAATCTCTTCTATAATACTTGGTTCATCCGGACATTCAAAAGCACTTATATGGTAGACTCCAAACTCTTCAATATAAGGACTAACAAAATAATAGTAACTATCATCTTCATCTACATAAGAAGCATAATATTCCTCTCCTCCTTCAGATTCTACACCAAAGTTCTCCAAACTACAAGATTCTTCAGTATTAGCATCAGCCCAATCCCTATCAATAGAAAAGACAAAATTCATTTCACTAATATCTCCATCTACCATATTAGAAGGACTTACTTCAAATCCTAAATATTGATTTGATTCATCATTTCTTTCTCTATAAAAACCAACTCCGGTTCCATTAATATTTTTATTAGGGGTAAATTCAACATAAAGCAAACCAGTACAAGGATCATAAACTTCCATCTCTACCATTTCATCTTTATACAAATAGTCATAATTCAAATAAACTAAATCTCCACATTCCTCTTCATACTCTTCTTCTTCTTCAATTTCAACTTCTGCTTCAATTGTACCCTCGCTAGAACCTGTAGAACCATCTGCTTGAGATCCAGTAGAGTTTGTAGTTGCAGCAAACATAACAGTTCTATAATTAGTAGTATTCATAGCCGTAGCTCCTTGAACATTATCTGCAGTCTGTAATATCTCCCATTCCATTGTAGAGATATTAAACTGAAGAATATAAGGTCCAGCAATAACATTACTATATGTTCCATGATATATATGCCAAGTTGAATTTGTAATATTACCTCTAACATTTTCATCAACAACCAACATTATCTTTGCAGCCTGTCCATTCAATAAACCTTCATTAGAACCCTCAAATCTCTGATCAAATTCAGCTTGCATATACTTAACATAAGCATTAGATATATTATTAGCAGTAGTAATTGTAAGATTTGTTATTCCATTACCTGCTCCAGTCATAAAACGAATAGTCTGGCTCTCATTTGCAGTAAAGTTAACCTTTTCGTATCCTTTAGCAAGACCATTGGGTATTGTTTTAACAACTGCAAAACTCAAGGTATCATTAACAAAAGTATTTTCACTATCATTACACCTTACATAATAAGTATAAATCCCATAAGAGTCAACACCAGTAATTACTCCATGTGTTCTTAATCCAGTATCAGTAAAGAAAGTCCAGTTCATAGTTCCATTCCGATACTGACAATCTGAATCTTTTGAAGTTGTAATATTCAAGTCTACAGCAGTATCATTATCATAAACATAAGGCATTGTATAAGACAGCATATAAGGAGTTTCTTGTAAAACTATTGAAACATTCTCACTCCAAGCACTCCAATTAGATCCATCAAAAATCCTAATTGAAGCATTCCATACTTCATCAGCAGTAAAGTTAACACTTTCAATCCAAGACAAATTTGCAAAAGTAGCATTCTCTACACCATCTCTCCACCATTTTGTTTCATTATCAATTAGACTATCTCCATCTGCATCAAATCCACTCCAATTAATATACAAAGAACCATTAGTATAATTATTAGCATCAGTTGATGAAAGATTAAAACTTATTAGTGAAGGTGGTGCATTCAAAATAGTCAAACCTTGTGTATACAAAGTCTCACCATCTATATATCCATCATTAGGAGTAATTGAAGCATTCCATAATTCATTTCTCTTAGTAGTTTGTGATACAATTAAATCAGTTCTATTATTATGCAAAGCCCTTACCTGTTCATGAGATAAAGATAAATTCCACATTCTAAAATTATCAAAACTTCCATTCAAAGGTTTAGTTCCAGAAAAATGATTTCCTATAAATAAAGCATCTGAACTCCCTAAAACTCCAGTCATATTATGAACAACCCCCTTATCCCTTTCACCATTAATATAACCAGTCATAGCAGTATCATTCATAACAAAAACAAGATGATTCCAAACATCATCAACAATTAACTGAGTTCCAACCATTGGTAAACTATCAGTTTCATTCTCAATTCTATACAAAAGATAATCTGTAGTTAAGTAAATATAATATGCACTAGTAATTCCTCCAGCCTTACCTTTTGAAAACAGATATTGGGCCTCACCATTTTGAACATTCTTAAACCAGAATTCAATAGTTAAAGCTCCTCCAGCATTAATATCATAATTCAAGAGGGTATTATTAGCTATAATCAAATCCTCATCAGTAGTTGAATCAAATTCAAAAGCACCAAATCCATCATAACCACCAGTTCTATTCCAAAAAGGACTCTCTCCAGCAACTGTTATATTATTACCATAAGGACTATAATCTTTAGCAAAGGAATTATTACTTCCTCCTTCAAAAGGCATGTTAACAACAGTCAAGGAAGTACTATTTCTATACCAATTAATTATATTATAAACACTATCATTATCAAAATCAGTTGTTGTTTGATTCCAAACAGTTAAGTTTGCACTACTATAATTAGTACCTAATGTTGAATTCAACAATGGAGTTAAATGTGCAGGTGGAGCATTTATTATTGTAATAGTTGCATTATTACTCCAAATACTCCAATCCTCTCCATCATAAGACCTAACAGAGAAATTCCATACTTCTCCTTTAGTTAAATTAGGACTTTCAATTGAAGTCATATTAGCAAAAGTAGTATTCTCAACACCCTCTCTCCACCATCTAGTCTCATTATCCTGCTCAACTTCAAGATCAGCATCAGTAAACTCCCAAGCTCCAATTAAAGTTCCATTTGAATAATTCAAAGAACTACTTGAAGTAACATTAGCACTAACAATTGGAACATTATTTGCTGCAAGAACAATTATATCATTACTCCAAAGAGTTTCTCCATCAATGTAAGCATCATTTGGAGTCATAGTTGCATTCCAAGTCTCATTTACACCTGTCTCTTGTGAAACAATCACATCACTATCATTCTGATACAAAGCCATTACTTGTTGATGAGAAAGAGATCTATTCCAAATTCTCAATTCATCAAGACTTCCATTCAAAGGACTATTTACTGCATTAACATTTCCAATAAACATATGTCCAGAAGTACCTATCCTTCCAGTTAAAGTATTTGAAGTATTAACATCAATCTCTCCATTAACATAACCAACCATATCTGTCTGATTAACAGTCAACACAACATGATACCAAGTATCCAATTCAAAAACATTATTTCCAGCCATTGCCCTAGATTCAGAACCATTTTGAATTCTATAAAGCATTTTATCATTATTTCCTAAATAAACTCTATAGTTACTCTTATCAGAATTACTAATCCCCTTATTAATAAAATATTGTTCATCAGAGGTGTCAAAATGTTTAACTCTTAACTCAATTGAAAAACTTCCCCCTCTATCTAAATCAAAGTTTAGATTGGTTACATTATCAATTAAGATAAATTCATTAGATGTCCCATCAAACTCAAAAGCTCCAAATCCATCATACCCTCCAGTTCTATTCCATACTGGATCAGCAACATAAGCACTAATATTATTACCATAAGGACTATAATCTTTAGCAAAGGAATTATTACTTCCTCCTTCAAAAGGCATGTTAACAACAGTCAAGGAAGTACTATTTCTATACCAATTAATTATATTCTTAACAGGATCTCCATCTAAATCATTAGTACTCTGATTAAACAAAGTCAGATTATCACTTGTATAATTATTAATTGAAGTTGCATTTAATATTGGAGCAGTATGACTTGGTGGATTAGTAGCATCCTGAGGTTCTAAAATATCCTCTTGATCATCTAAAACTTCTTCTGGTTCACTCTCATTTACTTCAGGTAAAACCTCAATGATCTCTTCAGGTAAATCTCCAAATAACATATAGTCCAAACTCTCACTATCTACAACACTTTCACTAACAACCAAATCAACATATACTAAACCATTTGTTAGATTATAATTAAGTAAATTAACAACTACTTGACTATCAACTAACAGTTCAGAACTATCTCTATCATAAACATTTGCTCCCTGGCTAACTCTAACAAAACTTCCATTAATATCCCAAGTTTCATTCCAATCAAATGCAACAGTTGTATCATCAACTATAACATAACCAGTATACTGCATTGTCATAGCTATTCCAACTAACAAAATAGCTCCCATCAATCCCAGTAACAAATTATCTCTTGTCTTCTTAGCTTTGTCATACGATGTCCAAATCGTTTTGTAGTCTCTTTTCAAAAGTTTAGCAATATCATTAAAACTCAAACCCACCTCATCCTTCAAATACAAAGAAATTGACTCTAACATACCCAAATCAGGGCTAAAAATTGAAACAGGAATAGAAATCTCCTCCTCCCTCTCCCTTGCCAAATCCATAGCTTCTTTTTTACTTAAATTAAACTTCTTCTGAATATTAGAAAGTAAAATATCTACATCAACACTACTACGTTTGGACATCTAGTTCTTATTAAATAAGAAATAATTTATAAATTTATCCTTTTTTTCCTATTAAATAGGAAAAACAATAAAGCTTAAATATTTAAGAATCTAAGCTAATTTAATGAAAACTGGTGTAAAAGTAGGAGATGCTATGACTGAAGCTCCTGTAGTTGTAAAGCCTTCTGAAACTCTTCAAAAATGTGCTAAACTAATGTTAAAAAGAAAAATTGGTAATGTTCTCGTAATCAAAAAAGAAAAACTAATTGGGATTGTAACTGAAAAAGACCTAGTAAGAGATGTTGTATCCAAAGGTCTTAACCCAAAAAAAACACTTATTGAAGAAGTAATGACTAAAAGAATGAAAACAATAGAGCCAGATAGAGATATAGTAGAAGCAATGCAACACATGAGAGCAAACAAAGTTAGAAGACTTCCGGTTCTACACAAAGATAAAGTTGTAGGTATAATAACTCAAAAAGATGTTATCAGATTACAACCAGCAATCCTTGAAGTAATAGCAGATAGGGGGAAAATAAAAATTCCAAAAAAAGAAAAATACATAGAAGGTATTTGTGAAATTTGTGAATCCTATGCCCAACTCCATGACAGAGAAGGAAAGTACATCTGTGCTGAGTGTATAGATCAACTTGGAGAGAACGTCCAAGAGGATTAGAAAGGTTTATTAAGCATTTTTCTATTTAATTATATATGGGAAAAGAAAGTGGAGAAAAAATTTCAATTTTTCAGAATTATAGAATGATTCAAAAAGGCCACTTAGATATCAATGGGCTTTTCGCAGTTCTACCTAAATGGTTTGGTGGCTTTGAGTATGATTACTGGGAAACTGGAATGGGCCAAAAAGATATAGGTATAGGGAAAGAGTACACCTCAGATTGGAAAGCAGTAAGAGAAATCAATGACTATGTAAAATTTGAAATAATTGTAAAAGTATTTATTAAAAACATCAATAAAGT
The DNA here is from genome assembly GCA_964485975.1 of Candidatus Woesearchaeota archaeon. GTDB lineage: Archaea > Nanobdellota > Nanobdellia > SCGC-AAA011-G17 > GW2011-AR17 > JABHZQ01. The sequence continues at coordinate 1,469 of CAZAKS010000034.1, read as the reverse complement.
AAAAGATCCAAATGTTGTTCAAGCTGAAACTGAAGTTTACATTAATAGTGCAATGTACAAAAACTACATGGGAACTTTTGGAAAAGATAAATTCCAAGAGACACTAAGAAGGATATATGAAAGATATGTCAGATATCAAGATCTCCTAGACTATGAAGATAAACTAGCATTTGAATGTGTAGACCTTCTTAACCTAATCAAGAGCCATTTCAAATAGAAAGTTTTATATTCTATAATCTCTAATTTATATATATGACTCAGAAAGATTTTATAGGTCCAGATCAAACAGTAAAGAGAACTTTAACCTACAATCAAAAAGACCTATATCAATATTTTCTAAAATGGTTTAGTGAAAGACACTATGATGTTATAGAATTAGAATACGATGAAAAAGTTCTTGAATCTGGTGCTAGAAAAATTAACTGGAGATGGATTCCAGAAAAGAAATGTGAATATTATGTTAAATTAATTATTAACATAGGGAGGCAAAAATGTTAGGATTAACAG
>CAZAKS010000034.1:0-952 GCA_964485975.1 Candidatus Woesearchaeota archaeon | reverse complement strand
TGATTTTAGATTTGAAGCAAAAGTAAATGATGTAATGGTAGAAACCTCAAAAGGTAATAAGAAAAAAATGCAAGAGGGTTCTGTAGAAGGGAAATTTAGAGCCTACATCTTGAGAGATGTAGAAAGTGATTGGACACTAAACAAAGAAAATCCCACAAAAAGACTAATCAGAGAAATGTATGACAAGCTTATTTCTAAGAAAAAAATGTCCAGATATGAAGATGAAGTTAAGGAAGATATGAAAAATATTATGAATGACTTCAGAACCTATGTAAAAACTTACAAATATTAACAAGGTTTATAAACAATAAATGTTCTCAAAATCCCATGGATCCAAGAGTAACAAAATTAGCAGAAACCTTAGTGAATTATTCTCTTAAAATAAAAGAAGGAGATACTATTCAAATAAATGGAACCTATGAAGCAAGGACACTAATTCTAGAGTGTTATAGACTAATACTAGAAAAGGGTGCATATCCAAAAACTAACATAATGCTTCCAGATCAATCCTATATATTCTATAAATCAGCTTCTGAAAAGTTATTGAAAAAAATGCCAAAAGTTGCTCTATTTTCAGCAAAGAACACAGATGGAGTAATCAACATAGTAAGTGCTCAAAATACAAGGGAATTAAGTAATGTTGACCCTAAAAAAATGACACTTAGAAGTACTGCATTAAGACCACTAACTGATATTAGATTAAAAAAAGACAACTGGGTAATTTGTGGATTTCCAACAATAGCTGCAGCTCAAGAAGCAGATATGTCTCTAGCAGAATTTGAAGATTATGTCTACTCAGCAACTAACATTAACTGGGAAGAAGAATCCAAAAAACAAGATAAATTAAAACAAATTCTTGACAATGGAAATGATGTCAGAATTATTGGAAAAGAAACAGATATTACTTTCTCTATAAAAAATATGGAAGGAATAAAATGTAATGGCCATAGAA
>CAZAKS010000033.1:0-8054 GCA_964485975.1 Candidatus Woesearchaeota archaeon | reverse complement strand
ATTTAATATCTCTTCTTTGGTTAACTTATTACTTATACCGACAGAAAACGCATCAATACAAGTAGAGGTTGATATGATTTTCAGATTATTTTTTTCAAAGAAGTCTGCTAATTTTTTTGTATACCCTACTATGCTATTCATTTCAAATAATTCTATATAAAATATTGTTAGATTTGTTTGTAATCCACCCAAGATTGGACCATATACTGCTATAGGACTACCATTTAGATTTTCTTTTAACCATTTTCTAAATGTTAATGGCTTTGAAATACCTTCTCCCACTATTGAAATTAGTGCTTGGTCTTCATGGATTTCTAATGAACCTAATTTTTTTAATTCTTCCTCTATTTTTTCTCTATTTTTTAGTTCATTTTTGTGTACTGCTACTGAAATAGTATTATCTTTTGTGTTAATCATATCAATTGAAACTTTATTATTATCAAAAACACCAAATAGTTTAGTAAAAGAAATTCCTTCAATAGTATAGATAACAAATCCATCTTTTGAAGCAATGTTTGTTAAAGGAGATTGATTAGTTAATTCTCTTTTTTCAGTAATTAATGTCCCATTAGATTGTAAAGACTTTACCCTTATAGGTATATTTTCTTTTTTACACCAATGTAAAGAGGTAGGTTCCAGTAATGCTTTCCTTGATCTATAGACTGCTTCTCTAACTTCAGCATATGTTGCATGTTTCATGATAATTGCATTTTCAATAAACTTTGGATCAACTACTGCAACCCCTGGAAATTCTTTGATGTTTTGGTATTCATTAACTTCTAAGAACCCAGCAATTGCTCCTGCAGTAATATCTGATCCTCCAGGTGGAAGGATTACTGTCTCTCTATTTTCATTTGCCCCATGAAATCCACCAAGAACATACACTTGATGGTTTTTGAATAGGTCTTTATTTACACTTAAAATATTTCCAGATCCAAAATTAGAATCTGTTAGGATTGCTTTTCTTGCATCTATCCAGGTTGCATTAATTCCCTGTTTTTGAAAGTATTGAGTTATTAGTTTTGAATTTGCATACTCTCCAATATAGAGAAAATCATCAATTCTCTTTGCATTTTCAGTACAGTTCCAAAGATTAATATCAAAATCTATTTCTAAACCTTGGGCTAAATGCTGAAAGATATTATCTACTTCTTGTTTTCTATCTTCACCATTGAAAATATTTCTTAATAGTTCTGTTATTCTTTTCTCTGTTGCTGGTGCAGATACTACAAGAATTATTGTTTCTGGTATATTTTTAATATAATTTGTAAGATTCTTGATTTTTTCTGGTGTCCCTGTGGATTCTCCACCTACTTTTAAGACTTTCATTCTAACTTCTCTTTCTCTCTTATTAGTCTATGTTGATTTTCATCTACTAAAACCTCTGCTGGTTTTAATATCCCATTATAAGAAGAACACATACAGAAACCATATGCACCAACCACTTGTATTGCTAGAATGTCATTTTCTTTCACTGTGGGCATTGCTCTGTTTTTTGCAAAGAAGTCTGTATTTTCACAGATTGGACCTACAACATTTGCTTCTTGAGTATAATCTGCTTCAGTGTTATTTGCTAAAAGTATTTGATGATAAGCATTGTACAATGAAGGCCTTAGTAGGGTTGACATACCCGCATCTACTCCGATGTATTTGTTTTTTAGGGTTGTAACTCTAGTTAGTAAGGTTCCTGATTCTGCAACAATAAATCTTCCAGGTTCTAGAGCTAGTTTTGCATTATGATTGTAGGCCCTTAGAACATTTTCACCAATTTGTTTTAGATCTATTGATTTTTCATGTGGTTCATAAGGTACTCCTAAACCTCCACCAATATCAATAAAAGAGAACCTTATTCCTACTGAATCTTCTATTCTTTTTGCAATATCTTGTATTGCTAGAGTTAGTTCAGTGAAATAATCATTATATAGAACACAAGAACCAGTCATCATGTGGATTCCAAATTCTTTGATTCCTAGATCTCTTGCCTGTCTATAAGCTTCTGTTGCTAGAGATTCATTCATTCCAAATTTAGTTCCATGACCCCCGACTGTGATTCCAGGGAATTTTCCTTTTCCAAATCCAGGGTTTATTCTAAATGATATTTTTTCTGGAACTCCAAATTGGATTAATCTTTTGAAAATTGTGATATCATCAATATTCATAGTGATTCCTGATTCTAATGCTGCCTTTAGATCTTCATTAGTTGGGTTAACTCCAGTATAAAGTGATTCTTTTAAGTTAAATCCGGCTTTTTCTGCTAGTTTTATTTCAATTCTATTTGAACAATCAGCACCTAGGCCTTGCTCTGCTATTACCTTTAGGAGTTCTGGATTAGAATTTGCTTTAATAGCATAACATATTTTTGTGTTAGGAAAGGATTCTTTTAATTCTTTGATTCTTTCCAAGATAATACTCTTATCATAGACATAAATTGGTGTACCATATGTGTTTGCTAATTCTATAGCTGAAATATTGCCTATTTTGAGCTCCATTGTAGTTTTTAGAATAAAATTGTTATTTAAAAAGGTAAGGTTTTTATATTAAGGTAAATTTATTGAGAGGATGGTAGGCATCCAAGAAACTATAAAAAAAGGTAAAGGAAAGACACATATTAAAGGTTGGGTTTATAGAGTTCGGAAGGGGAAGAATTTAATTTTTTTAATTATGAGAGATGCTAATAATATAATTCAGTGTGTTGTTGAAAAAGAAAAGGTTAGTGAAAAGATATGGAAAGATGCTGAAAAGTTACTTACTGAGAGTGCGGTTGAGATTGATGGAAAGGTTTCAAAAGATGATAGGGCACCAACTGGTTATGAAATTAAGGTAGAAAAGTTAAATGTTGTTCATTTTTCTGAAGTTTTCCCAATAGGTAAAGATCTTTCTACTGAGTTCTTAGCTGATAATAGGCATTTGTGGTTAAGATCAAGAAAGATGAATGCCATTATGAAAATAAGAAGTAAGGTATTTGGAGCTATTCATGATTATTTTAGAAGTAATGGATATTATGAGTTCCAAAGTCCAATCTTTCAAGCAACTCAAGGAGAGGGAGGAAGTACTTTATTTACTGTTCCTTATTTTGGTAAAGAGTTATACTTAGCTCAGACTTGGCAACTGTATGCAGAGGCTGCTATTTTCTCTTTAGAAAAGATTTATTGTATAGCACCATCTTTTAGAGCTGAAAAGAGTGTTACTTCAAGGCATTTAACAGAGTACTGGCATGCTGAGATGGAGATCTTATGGAATACTTTTGGTGATTTACAAGATGAAGCAGAAGGCTTACTAAGAAATATTGTAAAACTGGTTCTAAGAGATTGCAAAGAAGAACTAGAGATACTAAAAAGAGATACTAAAAAACTAAAAGCCACTGCAAAAAAGAAATTCCCAAGAATTACTTACACTGAAGCATTAAAGATTTTAGATAAAAAATGTAAGATGAAAGTTAAATGGGGTAAGGATCTTAGGACTGTTGAGGAAGACAAGTTAGGAGAGTTGTATGATACACCAATAATTGTTACAAGGTATCCTAAAGAGGTAAAGGCTTTTTATATGAAAGAGGACCCTGAAAATAATAAGGTTGTTCTTGGCTTTGATGTTATAGGTCCTGATGGATATGGTGAATTGTTTGGAGCTTCACAGAGAGAGACAGATGTTGAAGTATTAAAAGATAGATTGAAAAAAGAAGGAGAAGATTTGAAAGATTATGAGTATTACTTTGACACACGAAGGTATGGTTCTGTTCCTCATGGAGGATTTGGTATGGGTGTTGAGAGAGTGATCTCTTGGATTTGTGGATTAGAGACGATTAAGGATGCTATTCCTTTCCCAAGAAATCCAACAAGATTTACACCATAGAATGGTCTATCATCATAATAAAAGAGGTGAAATAGGATTTATTTCTCAGATAGATAGTTTGCCCAAGAGTATTAAAAGGGCTGCTTTACTTGCTTTTGTTTATGTTATGGGTTGGGGTTTGATAAGTGCTTTTACTCCAATATATTATGAAGAAATTTTAGGTAACTATTCAAATTTTGGAGTTGCCATGTTTATGTTTTACATTTTTTCATTTTTGTTTTCTTTTGTGTTGGGTGGAGTTCTAGATAAGATACAACCTAGAAGACTGTTGATGGTTGCTTTGTTGTTATATGTACCAATGGGTTTTCTTTTACTTCAATTGACTGCAATGTGGAACTTTATGTTATTTGTTTTTTATCATGCATTAGCTTCTACACTTTTATGGTTGTCTTTAGAATATTATGTGCGAAAACATTCACCTAAGAATAAGGAGATGTTGTCTTATGGCTTGTATGATGCTGGATGGGTTGCTGCTATGGTTACTGGAAGTGTTCTTGGAGGTTATTTGATTAGTCTTTGGGGATATAATTTATTTTACTCTGTTTCTATATTTTCATTTATTGCTCTTTTTGTGTTGGCCTTTTTACCAGACAAGAAAAAAGGAACTATTAGAGATGGAGTTAAGGGGATAGGTCTTGCAAGTTTTAAGAGAGAGTTAAAGGATTTTTTTAAGAATAAAGAATTAAGAGGATTTTTTGTTAGTATATTCTTGTTAAAATTTTGCCATGGTTTTTTACCTTTAATGCTGCCTTTATTCTTTAGAGAGATTAATGCTAGTTTCTTTGTTATTGGTGTTTTATTTGCATTGTTATACCTACCTGCATTTTTTGAGCCAGTTTATGCTTCTATTTTAAAGAAAAAAAGAGTTGTTATGTTGGGTTTAATTGTTAGTATTGGTGCTCTTTTAGTAATGTTCTTTGTTCAATCCTTATGGTTGTTGTTTATTCTGATTATTGTAATTGCTATTCCTTTTTCAATGATTTTGGTTATTTTTCAAGGAAGAATTACTCAACTTATGCCTAAGAAAAAGGTTGGAGAGATGACTGCTATTTTACTGGCTTTGACTAATATTGCCCTAGGTTTGGGTCCTCTAACTGCGGGCCTGTTAGCTGATAATTATGGAATTAATTCTATGTTTCTTTTAGGTTCTTGTTTGTTTTTGATTATTTTTATTTATAATTTAAAGAAGAAGTTTTGAATAATGTTGTAATAATTCTAAATTCTCTCTTGGTCCTCTACTAATTGGATTAAATCCCATTACTCTTGCTAGTTCTTTATCTTCTAAAGAAGTAGTTATTCCGGGTTTGTAAAAGATTACACCAATATCTCTTATACCTAATTGTTCTTTTACATCTGTTTCTGTTGCTAAATCATATTCACCAAAAAATATTCCTGCATGTTTGTAAGCTTGAACTATTTGTCTGTAGTTGTAGGCTAATTTATCTGAGTTTGATAGAAAAAGAGAATCAGTGTTCATTTCAGAAGAGTCAATTACTATAACTGCTGCAGGTTTAGGTGTTAATATAGTTGATTCATAGTTTTGATCTGTTAGAACTTGTATTGGACTTGCATTTGCAGGTAAGGGCCCTAAAGTTAAAACTAAGGCTAAATTAAATAAGAATCTTCTTCTAAGCATTATCGAGAGTATTTTGCTTTGTTTTATAAGTTTTCTGTAGAAAAAAAATAAAAAAATTAGTTAAAAACAACTTCATAGCCTTCTGGTATTGTAGGTACCAAGATCCAATTCATACTAACTGCAGCCATTTCACATAATCCTTTCTCATTTACAAAAAGTTCATAGATTATTTGCTTGTTAGTATCATCTTGATAGATTGTTTTTTCAAAGTCAATTGTACAACCACCACCTGAAGCATATCTTCCTAATAGAGAGTATTGTTCAAAATCAATATCTGGAGCATAATAACCTTTTTCACAAGGAATTTTCTCTTCGTAAAGTGCTATTAACTCATCATATTCGTCTTGAGTTGTTATTACAAACTCATCTTGGTCTGGAAGAGGCATTGCTTCCAGGTTGGTGTTACAGATCTGATCTTCAGAATAGAAATTAAATCTTTCTGATTCTAATTCTTCATAAGTACTTCCTGTACTGGTACAACCTGTAACCAAAAGACCCACCATTAGTAGTAAAATTATCGATTTCATAAGAAAAAGAAATTAAAATAAATATAAAAAGGTGTTTATTGCTTCAATTTGAGTTGAAGTTAAACAAAATCAATGCCAAAATCTCTAGACATCTTGTTTTGTTCTTTGTGTACATCTCTTCCCCTACCTAAAATGTAAGGTGAGTTTACACCTGTAATGATTGTCATTACTCTCAGCCTTCCTTTCATGTCACCCATAATCCTTGCACCCCAGATAACGTTTGCATCTGGATCTAGAGCTTCTGTGATCATATCTCCAACTTGGTTAACTTCGTCAAGAGTTAGATCATCTCCTCCAGCTACATGGATTAGAGCTCCTGAAGCTCCATCATAGGAAACTTCTAGTAATGGATTTGAAAGTGCTCTTTTTACTGCTTCTTCAACTCTGTTTTGTGAATCAGACTCACCAATTCCAATAACAGAAACATCTCCATTTGTCATGATTGCCTTTACATCTGCGTAGTCTAAGTTAACTAGAGATGGAACTGCAATAATTTCTACAATACCTTTGATCATTGTTGAGATAAGTTCGTTTGCTACAGCAAATGCTTGTTGAATTGGTAAATTCCCTGCAATTTGAACTAATCTATTGTTGTCAATTACAATTACAGTATCACAAACATCTCTTAATTGTTGCAATCCGAATTCAGCTTTTTCAATTCTAGCTCTTTCAATTTCAAAAGGCATAGTTACAGCTCCAATTACAATTGCTCCAGATTCTTTGGATAATTGTGCAATAACAGGAGCAGAACCAGTTCCAGTTCCTCCACCCATACCAGCTGTTACAAAAACCATATCGGTATTTCTTAGACTTTCTTTTAATTCACCAATCTGTTCTTTAGCAGCTTCTCTACCTTTTTCTGGGAATCCACCACACCCAAGACCTCTTGTTAAGTCTCTTCCGATTAGGATTTTCCTATCTGCTTCTACAAGATCTAGATGTTGTTTATCTGTGTTGATAGCAATAACCTGTGCACCCTGTATTCCTTTCTTGAATAACCAGTTTGTTGCATTAGTTCCTCCACCACCACAACCTATAACTTTGATATTAGCTTGTCCTACTACGACTTCCTCTTTTTGAGTGTCGACATTTTTTAAGGCATCTTCAATTAGAGATCCGAACACGTTCATTTTTGTTTCCTCCCTTTTAGAATAATTATATAATTACACTAAACTTCTATTTAAGGATTGTTGTTACATTGCTATATGGAGTTCATCCATATCTATGTCTACCTCTTCTTTTGTAGCTTCTGGATTCTGCAAAAGCTTCACCCTCTTTTTTCGCATGGTCATTTAAATAGAAGTTTTGTTTTTAAAGATTTATTTAGTTTAATTGTTGTGATCTTAAATATTGTTTGGGAATGCAATTAGTTTATGAGATCTATATTTTTTTGTTTTTAGTGTTTTTAATGCTTCTTTGAATGTTGTTTCATCAATTATAGTATTACCTTGTTTAGGGTCGATAATGTGAAAATTGTTGTCATATTTGTATAGAACTAAGTAGTTTGAAGTGTTTCTTTGTTCATTTCTTATTGGTTTTGTGTTTAATCTGATTAGAAGAATATTATTTTTTAGTAATTGTTTTATTGTGCTTAAAGTTATTTTTTTTTCTTTTATTGGGATTTTGCACTTTTCTTTGTGGAGATTTGAGGATAGTTTTGCTATTTCTATGTCTTCTTTGGTGTATCTGTAGAATCTATAGTCTGGAAATTCATATTCTGTTGATTCTGCTAGGATTGTTGGGTTGAGTTCTTGTGCTAAATTTGCTAGAGCATAGATAGATGATCCTCTTGTTGGTAGGTCTACTGTGTATTTCCAGATTTTTAATTCATTTTCTCTTGTTGGTTTTAATTTTTTGAAATGAGAGAGAATTGTTAGTAAAGATGATGCAGCTGTTGTGTATTCTGTTGTTTGTAAGTAAGGTTTCATTGTTAATTGTATAATTTGATAAAATTTAAATATGTTGGTATAATATAAGTTATTATGAAATTAGATATTCCTAGGACATTGCAGGGGCCAAGTAGTTGTGGTCACTCTTCTCTA
>CAZAKS010000032.1:1492-8069 GCA_964485975.1 Candidatus Woesearchaeota archaeon | reverse complement strand
GAAAGTTATGAACAATATAGAATTGGTGGGAATTTTAAGCAGGTAATAGAAAATATTAAATTAGTGGTGCAAAAGAAAAAAGAGAAGAAATCTAAATTTCCTGTAATTTGTTGGCAGTTGTTAGTAATGAAACAAAATGAAGGAGAATTGGAGAAGGTTAAAAGAATGGCTAAGGAAATTGGAGTAGATATTTTAGATTTTAAGCCAATTCGGGCAGATTTGGGTCATGAGGTCCTTAAATCAGATACAGAAAAATATGATAGTGCAAAGAATTTCCTTCCTGAAGATGAAAAATTAAGTAGGTTTGATTATGATAAGAAGAAGAGGAGTAATAAAGTTACAAATTGCTTATATTTATGGAGTTCTATGACTATAAACCCTGATGGAGGAGTATCTCCTTGTTGTTCTACTTATGAAGATGTGTTTGATTTTGGAAATATTCTTACTGAGGGATTTGAAAAAGTCTGGAATAATGAAAATTATATAGAATCTCGTAAATTGATTGCAAAAAATAAAGAACCTAAAGTTAAAACTGTTTGTTACTCTTGTTATAAGAATGGAATAGTAGATAATTAAAATGTTGAGTAGAGTTCTTTATAAGAGTTTAAGAATTTCTCATTAGAGAAGTATTTTTGTGCTATTTTGTGACAATTTTTTTGGTAGGTTGAGTAGTTCTTTTCCATTTTCTTCATAGCTTTTACTAGAGCTTCAGGATTTGGTTCAATTGTGATTCCTATATTCTTTGATTTTACAAGATCAGCTATTTTGCAAGCTTTGGAGATAATTACTGGCTTACCAAAGCAAATACTTTCTACAATAGAATTAGGACAGGGCTTTGAACCTTTATTTCCTCTATTAAGATAGAGTGTTACATCTCCTTTGGGGAAGATTTCTGATGGACCAGATACTTGAGGTTTGAAATGAACATTTTTTAAGTTTATTTTGGGATAGTTTTTAGTTCTCCAGAACATTAAGAAATTATAATTAACTTCTTTAGCAGCGTCGAAAATTAGGTCTACTCCTTTAGCTTTGAAATGAGATTTGTCTAATGGAGAGGAAGCAAAGATGAACTTTCCGGTGAATTTGTTTTTATTTTCAGTAATTTCATAAGAAGGATAGATTAATTTTACTTTGTTATCATCAATACCTAAATTTAAGAGATTCTCTTTGTCTTTTTCAGTTTCAACAACAACAAAATCTAATTTCTTGTAATATTTAATTAAGGTTTTTAGCTTATCTAGTGAGTAAGCACCAGCACCAGTTAGTATTAATGGCTTTTTATTCAATAGTTTAAGGAAAAAGTAATTGTCTAATGAAGTATAGATATGAGAAATTCCTTTATTGTAAAATGGAAGAGTTAACAGACCAAAAGGGAAATACTTATACTTGTAGGCTAGATATTTAGAACTTAAATGCCAATCTGAAACTGGGTTGTAGACTCTAGATTTGAATCTTTTGTGTAATAGAGCTACCTCTTTAGAGATGGCTTCATATTTTGGATTATACTGTTGTACAAAAAAGTTTATTTTTTTCGACATATTATCATCCATTCTAAAGGATTATTAGAAGGTATTTTTTCAAGGCTTTTAATTAGCTTATATCCCCAGCCGGGTATTTTTAATAGGTTGGTTATTTTAGAAATTGCTGTAATTGCATATAAGTGGTTTAAACAAGGATATAGTTTAATGTCTTTAAATCCATTTTCTTTTAATTCTTTGATTAAATCTTTTTTCTTATATAATTTATCATATATTTGGTAGTATTGAAATCCTTTTCTTTTTCTAACTCCATATGATTTATCATAATTTACTGCATCGAAGATAAAAATTCCATCTTTTTTCAAATGTTTTTTTATTTGATTATAAACTTTGACTCTTTCTTTTAAATGATAATGTCGGATAAATCTAAAAGAGTAGATTAGGTCAAATTGTTCTTTTAATGAAAATGCAAAAGCATCCACTTTCTTAATCTTCCAACCTAATAGAATTGATTCTGCAATTTGAATCATCTCATCACTGTAATCTAGGGCATGGGCTTCAACAAATCCTCTGATATCTTTGGACAGTCTGGCTGGACCGCAGGCTAAATCCATTATTTTCTTACCTTTAACAAATTTATTTAAAAATAAAACTTGAGAGACATGCATGTACCTTCCTAATGGAGTAGAGAATCTGTCTTTGACATAGGTATCAACTACTTTCTGCTTTTTATAGTACTCTTTTAACCCATCTTTAGATGAAATTGGCATAATTCCCAAACAACTAGTCTATTTATAAATTTTATCAAACACTATTGCTGCTTATAGACACAGAGAACCTCATAACACTCTAATTCTTCCAAATTATTGGGTGCTTGATAAGTATTCATAAGGATAAAATATGGCTCATTAGGTAATTCTTGGGCATTTCTTTTATAACCAAAGTCAAAGTAAATTAGTCTAAGAATCTCAAATTTAGGTTCCTCTTCAAAGTAGAAACTAGTGTAGATTTCATAACCTTCTTCTTCAGCAATGTATTCGTCCCACCAGTAAAATTGATAAGAATTATCAAAATTTCTAACAACTTGGAGCATATCCCAACCAAGAATAAATTCTTTAACTTCAAAATCTTCTTGAATTGCAAGAGAATCTTCTTTAATCTGAGAGTTAAAATTATTCATATTGTTTGTTAGATCTGAGTAGACTATGTAGGAGGAGATTATTATAAATATAATCAAAATTAGTGTGACCCTTTGTTTTGTCATCCTTGTTGTGGATTTTGTAAATAAGATAAATAAGGCAGGTAAGAATACAAAAGAATAAGGGTATAATCCTCCAAGTATAAATACACATAAAGATGAAATGCCTAAAAACCAGAATTCTTTCTTATACTTTCTGTAAGCTAGTTTCTTGAAAATAAAATATAATGGGATTAATAGGGAAATGAACATTATGATTAGTGCAAAGAAATAATCATTCATAAAAAATTGAAAATTATTGAATAGAGAGTATAAGGGAGAAGATCCTGAATTGTAACTAGTGTTTAAAACTCTAGCAACAACATTTGAAGAAAATAATCTTAAAATAGAGTGTAAGGGAAATCCATAGTAAAAAGAATCAAATAGGAATTTGGGAATTAATCCAATTAAAACAAAGATGAGATAAGATAAGAAGTACTTGAATTTGACATCAATAAAAAAGACAAACATTAAGAAAATCATGTAGACAAATACTAAAAAGTAGAATCCTCCACAGAAGCCCATTAGTAAGCCAGAGATAACTAGGAATATCCAATGTCTGGTTTTTACCCATTTTGTTAAGAAAAAATAGGCTAATAAGAAGAATAGAGCAGCTATTAATACTGGACCATTAGTTCCAACTACTCCCACAGTAACTGGACAGAGTAATAATAAAAACACAGATAGTTCTTTTTTAGTAATTAAATATAGAAGTAAGCAGATGGTTAGAATGATTAAAAATCCAATAAACTTGTACAAACCATCAGAATAAAAGTCTCCAGTTAGTTTTCCAATAATATAAGGATATAAAGCTGAATGGGCAGAATACATCTGGATATTAGTTTCGCCAGAAGCAAACATCTCTGCCATTAAGTAATATTCATTTGTATCGCTGGTTTCATTGTCCTGTCTGTAAACTGCAAAAATAGACAATAATATTACTAAAATAACAAATAACCAAATATACTGTGATTTCATAAAATTCTCAGATAAATTACCCTTTAAATTATTTATTAATCTATAAGGAGTCTTTTTGAACTTCTTTTCCTACTTTTCTACCTAAAATAAGGGCTGTATTCATATTTCTTATCATAGGATAGGAGACAGCAATACCTGCGAAATAGATATCTCCATTTTTTATTTTGGGCATGTTTAAGTGGAAATCCTTATCATAAACTGGGCTTGCATATTTTTCTTTGAAAACTTCTACCCATTGGATATCTGCTTTAGGAAAATATTTTCTAACATCTGCTAGATACTTATCTGTGATCATATCTTTTGTAAGTTCTAAATCTTCTTCAGAACCACCATATCTTAAGATCCAGTTAACTTTTGAATCATAAGCATCAAATAAGTAAGAATGTTGCATTAGCATATGGGTCTTTTCTTTAAGGATATTTAACCAATAGTGATTACTTAACATTTTTTTTGTTCCAAAGACTACACTAACACAAGGACAATAGTTGATTTTGGAGATTCTCTTGACTTCTTCTTCATCAAAATTTTTTTGTATTTTTAGAAATTCTGGAATTGGGAGGGTAATAATGATTTTATCATAAGATTTTCCATCTATTGTTTTGTTTTTACAATCTAGATTTTCTATTTTTTCCCCTTTTAATATCTTGACTTTTCTTTTCTTTAAGCTATTTTCAAATCTTTGGATAAATTCATCTAATCCTTTTTTGGGGTATCCAAATAGACCAGTTGCTTCTTTTGCTTTTAGTCTATGGGCAAACTGTCTAGCAGAGATTTTTCTTAATGGAATATTAAATTTATTTTCAGCATATAATGGAACAAATAGTTTGTTTGTTACTTCTTTACCTGCAACTTTTTTTAACCATTTTTGGGCATCTAGTTGGTTGGGTATTTTCTTAGGGTTCATAAATGTGTAAACAAAAAGACCAAATAGACCATAACGAATTCTTCCAAATAAAGAAAGATAGTTAAAACCTAGAAGAGATAGAGGATCTGTGAAGTTGTACATTTTTCTATTAACACAAATAGCCATTTTCACTTTTTTCCAAGTGGAATCTAATCCAAAAGATTTAAGGTATTTCTTTGTTACATAATCATGATCAAAAATATGATGGTAGTGTAATGGAATTTTCTTACCTCTATGCTCAAAGCTTGCAGCTAAACCACCTAATTGGGAATTTTTTTCATAGATAGTGATATCATTATCTCTAGTTAAAACATCAGCAGCTGCTAATCCAGCCAATCCACCACCTAATATAGCTATTTTCATTTTTCTTTATCAAATGCATAATCTACAGATCTTTTTAGAAGTGATTTAAAGTGAGTCCAAGATCTCACCTCTCTAGCAAGATGATACATAATTTTGGGCCTTAAGTAAAATTCTAAAAATGCTTTTCTTTGTAATTCCTTAAGTTCTTTGGCAGTCATACCCTCTGGAGGTATTGGTGCTTTTGTGTAGAATAAACCAGACCAATCAATTTTTTCTATTTTTCCTGATTCAATTAAATCTTTAGTAGCATCAGTTCCAGGTAAGGGTAAGAATGTACTAAAGTGTGCTCTTTTTAGTTTTAGAGACTTAGCAAATTTAATTGTTTTTTCAATATCTTCCTTTGTTTCAGTAGGATAACCTACAATGAAAAAGGCCATGATATCAATTCCATGTTTATCAATTAATGCAACTTTTTCTTTTATTGTTTCAAGTTTCAAATTCTTTTTCATATCATTTAGGATTTTTTGAGAACCTGATTCAATTCCTAATGTCAAAGAGTAGCATCCACAATCTTTTAATTCACTTAAGACTTCATCATCTAGAGTATCTAATCTAACTCCATTTGGAAAGGTTAAGTGAAATTTTAGATTTCTTTTTTTAACTTCCTCACAAAATTCTAAAACCCTTTTTTTAACTTGGGTGAAAGTATCATCGATAATATGTATTTCTTTGACACCATATTCTTTTTGTAAAAATTCTATTTCATCTACTACACTTTTTACAGATCTTTGTCTTATTCTTCTTCCTGTAACTACATGGCCAGCACAATAGGTGCATCTGTAAGGGCAACCTCTAGAGGTTAGGATTGGTGCAATTGGAAATCCTCTGTAAACAGCCCCTTGTGGAGCAGTAGGATATTTTCTAGGATCAATTAATTCCCATAATGGCATACCTAATGAATCCAAATCTGTTTCAAAGTAAGGTTCATTCATGTGTATTCCTTCTTCTTTCCAAATTAAGCCAGGAATATCTTGGAATTCTTTTCCTTCTAATAATAGTTTTAATCCTAATTCTGCTTCACCATGGAAAGCACAATCAATATTGGGGAAATCTTCAAATATTTTATTTTTAACTCCAGAAACATGGGCTCCACCAATTATAATTTTGATATTTTCTGAAAATTCTTTAATTGTTTTTATATATTCTTGAACAGTTCCAACATCGCAAGAGAAAACTTGAATTCCAACATAATTAGGATTGTGTTTTTCTAAGAATTTTAATAATTTTTTACTATCTACCCTATCTTTGATTCCATCTATGATTATTGGTTCATTCCCAGAATTTTTAACTGCATGGGCTAAATAACCTAAACTAACTGGTGGAACAACATAATGAGTATCACTGTTTGGGTAAATTAACATAACCTTCATAATTTATAGACTTTGAAAAATGGTATTTATATAGTTTTTGATGCTTAAATTCTATTTTTTCATCCAACCAAAAAACTTTAGAATATATCCTGGAAGTTTGATTAAAACTCCTGGAGAAACTGAGGTTAATAAAGAATAAACTGCATAAGGTCTCATGTAAAAACTTCTGTAGGCTTTTCTTCTGTATTTTTGGATTGTTTCGGCACTTAGGTCTGGATATGAAACAGAAACAGTTCCTTGTTCTATC
>CAZAKS010000032.1:0-1438 GCA_964485975.1 Candidatus Woesearchaeota archaeon | reverse complement strand
TTTTAGCCATTTCAAAAAATTCACTTCCGGGGAAAGGGGTGGCAATGTAGAACTGAGCAAAATTTAATTTTAGTTCTTTGGATAGGTCAATTGTTTTTTGTAAATCTTCTTCAGTTGAGGTTGGTAATCCTAGAATAAAATGTCCAATTGTTTTAAATCCATGTTTTCTAGCAATTTTAACAGATTTTCTAGCTTGTTCAATAGTACTTCCTTTTTTGGAAAAGTCTAAAACTTTTTGAGAACCAGACTCTACACCAAAGGTAACCATAGTGCATCCACCCATTTTCATGTATTTAGCTAGTTCATCATCAAATAGATCTACTCTAGTAGTACAGAACCATTTGCATTTTTTTGCTAAGCCAGTACCTTTCATTTTTTTACAAAGTTCAATCATTCTCTTTTTATTTAGGGTGGCTAGTTCATCCCAGAACATGAAAGTTTTAATGTTTAGATCATTTGCTAGCCATTTAATTTGTTTAATCATATAATCTACAGAGTGATATCTAGTTCTTCTAGCTCCTAAGAGAGGCATAACACAATAGATGCACTCATAAGGGCATCCTCTTCCAGATCTTATGAACATCCAATCCTCTCCACTTAAAGGATATTTATATCTGGGCAATAAATCATAAGCTGGGAAGGGCAAATCATCTAGATTTGGTTCAATCCAAACTCCACCATCATGAGTAGGAGTTGCAATACCTTCTGCTTTGATATCTCCTTCTAAGGCTTTCATAATTGGAGTTTCTGGTTCTCCTCTAATTGCAAAATCAATAACTTTTGGATGTTTTTCGAATAATTTATTGAATTGGGAGGTAACATGCTCTCCATACATCATAATTTTAGAACTGGTGTTTTCTTTTATTCTTCTTGCAACTTCAACATCAATTTCAATAGTGGGAGTTGAAGTATTTACAATAGTAAAATCTGGATTGAATTTTTTAACTAATTCTAAACAAGAATCATAATCAATATCAGAACCCATACAATCAATTAGTTTTGTATTGTATTTTTCACGAACTGCACCAGCAATACTAATTAAGGCAGTAGGTGGAAATGTGTCTAGCCAAGTGTTTTCTTCACTCTGACATCTACCATCTCTGCTAAACTTTACTCCCTTCACGGGTGGGTTCAAAACAAGAACTTTCATTTTCAAAATAGATTCTTAAATACTCTCCAAGCATAAATATAACCCATTCCCCATAAACTGATTCCAGATTCACCATATCTTCTACTTAATTCTCTACTTGGAACTTCTAAAATTCTATATTTTTTCTTAAAACATCTCATACACATTTCAGTTTCAATGTCAAAGATGTTAGATTCTAACTTTAACCTCTTAGCAACATCTGTTTTTATTGCTCTAAAACCATTTTGTGTATCTTGGATTTTTTGGTTAAATCTCCAATTTATGATTTGGGCAATACTCATACTGAAA
>CAZAKS010000031.1:3538-8143 GCA_964485975.1 Candidatus Woesearchaeota archaeon | reverse complement strand
CTTGGAAAGATGCATTAATGATGAATAGAATTCTAAAAGAAATATAATTATTGATCTAGCGATATCTCTAAGTAGGATTAATCTTACTAGATATTTAAATATTTCCTAACCTCCAAACATATACAAATCTAAAGAATTAAAAAAGATTATCCTCAAAATATTTCAAAATTTTCATAAAGAAAAAAATTAGTCTCTCCAAAAGAAGAAGAAACCACTAGTTACTCCGCCTGCATTTGATAATACATCTGCAATCCCTACAGGTAATTGAATATTAGTTGCAACTGCCTCAAAAAATGAAGGTGCCTCAATTTCAGCTACTCTTGTTTTTACTGCTTCAGATCCATAAGGATTTGCTAAACCAACAGTTCCATCCTCATTAAAGAAAGGACTTAAACAATTTGGATCAGCTTGAACAAATACTCCACCTGCATCATCACAAGTTTCTGCACCTGCTAAGATCCTACAACTTGCACCATCAGTTGCCTTATCCGCAGCATCAGCATATTTATTACAAGTTAAGTAAATACTATTCAACTGACAAGCACCCCAATAGTCAATTCCACCAACTTGGTTTCCATTAGAATCTAAAATCTCTTTATCTCCATCATTATCAATACCATCTGCACAAGCAAAAGTGTCAAAACTAGTTGCTACAGGACCAAACTCAGTTCCACCCTCAACACAACACTCATCAGGAGGTATAATTAGTCCTCCAGCTTGTTTACATTGTATTATTGTTGCACTGTCACTAGAACCTTTAATCTCAATAGTTGTAGGATCTAAATCAGTATCACAACCTCCCCACCTATCTATTCCTCCAGAAACAACCATAGGTTTAGCTGTTCCACCAACATTTACTAATTCAACTCTAACATCTAAATCATCATCCTTAAGATTATCACATAAATCTGAATCAACCTCTCCTGGACAACCTATTTGTGCACCAAACTCAAAAGTATCATACAAAAAATCACTTTGTGCAGTACTACAAACATCTGCACTATACATATCAGTACATAAACTCATAGCTACATTGTAACACTCTCTTGGTTCACCATATTGACAGTTAGATATTAAGAAACCTTCTTCATCTACACAATCACAACAATCAGTTTCTTCAACTACAACACAAAGCTCACTATCATCTATGTAACTATCTGTAGCATCAACATAGGTTAGTTCAACAGCAGCCCATTGTAAACATTGTTCTTGTTCTTTTCCAGTCAAATCTGGACAGTTATCTAAATCAAAATAACCATCATCTCCAACACACCCACAACAATCTAAACTATCTGGACAAATTCCCTTACCATCATAAGGTTGATCATTCATTGTATCTAATACATAATCAGCCCATTCATCACAAGCTAATAAAGCTTCACCAGTAACCTCTGGACATTCTACCAATGGAGTATAGAAATTATCCTCTCCCACACAATTACAACACTCAGTTAAACAATCTCCGATATACCTACTCATACAAGCACTCTGTTCAGCACTAGAAACAGCAGCACAAGCAGAATCTGTTCCATCCCAAGTTACACCATCATAACACTCACAACATTCCCAATCCAACTCATCACACAAAACAGGATCTGCAGTTAAATCAGCTTCACACTGAGTCCCTTCATCAGTCAAAGCATTAAGAAACCCTTGACCAGTCACATATCTATCATAACAATCCCCACATAATGCATCATCAGCCACAACCTCCCATCCTCCCTGACCATCATCAGTAAAACAACTACAACAGTCACAAGCAGCACTTGCCAAACTACATAAAACAACTGTAAATATGACTAAATTAAGTAAGATAAATATTTTTTTCATTTTTTATTTCCTCCATTAAACTTTTTGGACCTCCAATAATCTCTCAGTACTATCACAAGCACTGTAAAAATAATGAGTACTATCACAAGTTTTTGTTTTTATATTCTCACTTGGATAATCAGTCAAATAAGCTTTAAAATAATTTTCTGTATAATAAGTTGGATTTGAATCTTCTTCATAGAAAGTTTTCCAAGCTGGCATACTTACTACAATAGTATTCACACGTGTAAATGTTTTAGTAGTGCTATCAATTAAATCATCACCAAACAATCCATCATCTTCCCAAACCTCATAAGTTAATTCACTACCTACACAATTTGCATTTCCATGAACTACTAAATAAACAGTGTCATCTTCCATAACTCTAAATACATCACCATTTGATGCAGTTGGTGCATACCAATAAGCCTGTAATAATTCACAAGGATTACAAGTTTGCGATGTTCCACAATCAAGATCATCACAATCTTTATCCCCATCACAATCATTATCAAATCCATCATCACAAACTTCTGCTGCAGGTTTAATCTGATTAGCACAATCTCCCCAATAAGCAACACCATTATTCACATCACACATCTGTTCTCCTGCGACACATAAACCAACACCCTCTGTGCCTAATGGACCATTATAACAAGATTGGAAATCATACTGTGTACAAATACAATCTTCATCAATTGTCCCATCACAATCATTATCTAATTGATCACAAATTTCATTCTCTGGATCTTTCTCTACACAACTATCCACTTCACTTCCAGCAACACACATTATTGAACCAGTACTTGAACATACTCCTTCACCACAACTAGTCATAGTTGAAGCATAGTCCTCATCAATAACTCCATCACAATCATTATCTTTACCATCACAATTCCTATCATCTCCAGTTGGTAAGCCTTCTGTACAAGTATCCACTTCCACACCATTCACACATTTTAATTCACCAGCTGCAACACACTCACCCTCACCACATACAGTATTAGTAACTACAAACTCTTCATCAATTGTTCCATCACAATTACTATCAAGACCATCACAAACAGAATCATAATCTTCAGGACCTACCCAACCACTACAATCACTCCAAACTCCACCCTCTAAACAATCCTGTAATCCTCCAACACAAATACCTACTCCCTCAGTACCAGTTGGTCCATCATAACAAGTTTTTGGATCATCTACACCAAAAGTACATTCACAAGTATATTGTGTACAATCAGCAGTACAACTATCTTCAACACCATCACAATCACTATCACAATAACTTACACTTGAAACACACTCTCCCCAATCATAAACATGAGTTATTGGATTATATTTACAACTACTCTCTCCATCACAACCATCATCATCAGTACATGAATCAATATCTCCTTCATCACATAAACAAGTAGTACAATCAGCAGGATCTCTACAATCATCAACAACTCCATCACAATTATCATCACAAGGTTCATTTTGAGAACTACACTCACTCCAAGTTGAAGTTAAAGTAACATCATCAAACTCACAACTTTGCAATCCAGCACAACCATCCACATCATCACAAATTTGAGTACTTGGAACATCACAATCACAAGTTCCACATAAAGTAGGATCTAAAACACATTCATCAACACCATCACAATCACTATCACAATAAGCTCCTTCTATCTCACACTCTCCCCAAACTCCAGCAACACAAGTTTTCAAACCATTACATCCTTGATTAGAAGTACAGGTCTCACTACTTCCTTCAGTACATTCAGTTAAACCTTCTTCTGTTCTATCAAACCAGAATCTACAATCAAGATCAGATCCATAATCTACTAAACCATCTCCATCATTATCAATACCATCTCCACATTGAGGAGGAGTCTCAGTACACAATAAATCAAACTCATCATTATCCATCCAATTTTCACAACCAGAATCAGCATTAAAGTCTATCTTCCCATCCCCATCATTATCAATACCATCTCCACACTCAGTAGGACTATTATCACAAATATCTTTTTCTTTTTCTTCTTCACAATTAAATCCTAAAATTCCATACATCACTTCATCAAAAGTATAAGTATTGTAAAAAGTAACAACCAAATCATTAACACTATCAAAATCTAATTTCCCCAATGTTATCTCAGTACCATCTATATCCAGAGTAATAATATCATCATCCAAGGCTTTTACAACAATAACATTAACATCATAAAGATACTCCTCACCTAAAGTTAAATCAACATGATCACAATCACCAGCTACAGGTATTGGTTCATCATTTGCTCCATCCTCACTACCACTCTCATCATAACTATCTGGATTATCTACATCTCCATCAGTATGACAATCAGGATCATCTATATCAATTAAATCATCACCATCATTATCTACTTCATCACTACAACTTGGAGTAGTTACAGGAGCTGGACCACTTGTTCCTCCACAATCATCCTCATCATTATCATCTTCAGAAGTACAACAAGCATCACTTCTCTCAGGACTTCCATCCCCATCTATATCAGCACCATAAAAATCAGCAGCTCCATCTCCATCATTATCAATACCATCATTACATTCATATATAGGATAAAGAGAACTAGGATCATCATCAGAACAACCAGACTCTGCATTATCATCAGAACTATAACAACAACCATCTTCTAAATCAATATAACCATCTCCATCATTATCCAATCCATCATACCATTGATATACAATATCTAACTGAGGTTCAGGTCCAGGATCATCCGCTGGTTCTTCTATTCCTCCACAATCCTCGTCGAAAATATCATC
>CAZAKS010000031.1:2653-3528 GCA_964485975.1 Candidatus Woesearchaeota archaeon | reverse complement strand
GATCTTGAACATCAACTAAACCATCACCCTCATTATCAATACCATCTTCACATTGATAAGTAATATCCAATTGAAGTTCAGGACCTAAATCAAGAGGCTCTTCTATTCCACCACAATCTTCATCAATTATATTATCACAATTATTATCTATTCCATCACACTCTTCAATCGTTCCAGGATTTATTATACTATTATCATCATCACAATCATATTCTTCATAGAAACCACATCTTACCAAATCACTTGTTCCCATAGCCCCATAACCATCTCCATCATTATCAACACAACTAGGAATATATAATAAGGTGCCAGCCAAAGCAAACATTAACAGAACAACAACTGCAATAACACCAATTGCAACCCACTTAACAGTCTTATCAAATTTCTTCATAACTTTCTTAACCATTCCAGGATCTACTTTACCAGCCTTTGCTTGTGCTTCTAAAAATTTCTTAATCTGAGGTAATTTGTAACCTTTCTTTACCCAAGATTCAACAGTCTCTGTTAAGTACCTTTCATGAACTAGATTCTTAAATTTAGAAATATCTTTGTTTGATTTTGATAACTCCTGGAAGACTTGACTATAAGAATAACCTTGTTTTCTTAACTTAGTAATTTGATTGTATATTAGTTTCTCTTTGTTTACCAAGAGATCACCCTTTTATTATTTAGTTTATTAGGATTGTTTTCTTTAAAAAGTTTTCTTTATTCTAGCAACAAAGAATCCTTCAGTATCATTATCCTGTGGCCATACTTTTAGACATTTTTTAACATCAGAATCAAACACTTTTCCCTCAAAGTCAGTAGTGGTTTCACCTCGTTTCATATCAATAGAAAATCTTTCTAGCTTAGCATTATCATATTCTTTTAGTAAA
>CAZAKS010000031.1:0-2643 GCA_964485975.1 Candidatus Woesearchaeota archaeon | reverse complement strand
CCTTCATCTTCATCAGGTTCTAAAGTACAGGTAGAATAAACCATTGTTCCATCTTCTTCTAAATTATCAAAAGCTGTTTTAATTAACTGTCTTTGAACACCTGCAAATTTTCTTATTGTATTTGGATTCCACATTCCAATAGTTTTGTATGATTTTCTTATTGTACCAATCCCTGAACAAGGAGCATCCACTAAAATTATATCAAACTTATGTTTAAACCATCTACCTTCCATTATAGTTAGTACAGTATTAGTTATTCCACACCTTTGTAAATTAAGTGTTAAAGGTTTTAATCTTATTATCTTATTATCATTAGCAACAATCATTCCAGTGTTTTTCATCATTGCAGCCATTTGCGAAGTTTTTGAACCTGGAGAAGCACACATGTCTAAAACTACTTCATTTTTTTTTGGTTTTAAGATTACAGGTGGAATCATACTTGCTGCCCCTTGTATGTATATATAACCTAAGTAATGTTCTAAAGTATTTCCTACTGCTTTTTGGTTTATGAAAAACCCCTCTTTACACCAAGGTACTTGTTGAAGTTTGAATCTTTCTTTAATATGTTTTATTGATGTTTTTAAAGTGTTAACTCTAATTGATTTCCTCATGGGCTTTAGTGATGCTTCTGTGAAAGCCTCTACATCTGTTAACTTTTCATATCTCTCTATAAAACTCTTTTTCCAATCAGCCATGATGTTAAAGTAGTAGAATTGTTAATAAAAGTATTGGAAAAGCTTTTAAATGAAAATTAATTTTGAAACTATACGCGCGAGTGGTTTAGTGGTTAACTATTAAGTCCACAGATAATCTGGCCTTGCCAAGGCTGGGACCCGGGTTCGATTCCCGGCTTGCGCATAAGACTTGAAGGTGGGATGCGTAAGCAAAACGACGCAACGTACCTTCAGGTATTATTTCCGGCTCGCGCATAATACTTCAAGGTTGGTTGCGCCATATTTGTATTACATATCCTTAAATTCTTTTGAGCTATTATTCTAAAATGTGAGCTAGGAGAAAAAATGGCTGAAGAAGACATATACAAAAATAAGCAAAAATATGAAAAATTTATGGCAAACCTAGAAGAATTTGCAAAACCACTAAACAAAAAAAACAAAAATGGACGAAAATATTATTGTAAGAATAAAACAAATTTGAAGTATTTCAATATTTTATTTGATCATTTTGGAGCAAAGGATCTTTCATATGTTAGAAGAAATAGACTTACAAGCACATTTAGGCTAATATGTCATTCAACTAAAAAAGATTTGAGTAAATGTGAAAGAAAAGATATTAATTCTATTGTGGCATATATGCATGAGCAGTATAAATCACCAAAATCAAAAGGAGATTTCATAAAAGACTTAAAATGTATATGGAGAACATTGTTCCCAGAATTAGACGAAAGAGGAAGACACGATGAGCGTATAACTCCTTATGCTGTAAGACATCTCACTGCTAAAATGGATAGAAGTAAAGAAAAATTAAGGGGAGACAGAATAACTTTAAAAGAATTTGAAAAAATTATTGAATTTTTTGAAGATGATCCAAAAATCCAAGCTTTTTTAATGATGATCTTTGATTCCTTTGGTCGTCCTCAAGAATTGCTTTATACCAAAATAAAAGATTATGATTTCAATGACAGTCATGCTATTGTATCAATATCAGAGCATGGAAAAGAAGGAACTGGGAATCTAATCTGTATTGATAGTTTTCCTTTTATTAGAAAATGGTATGATTTACACCCAAAAAAACATGATAAAAATGCTTATTTCTTTCTAAGTGAAAGTAACTATAACAAATATAGACAATTAACCAATTTTGCTGTAAATAAAAGATTAAAATATGCATGTAAAAAATTAGGAATCAAAAAGCCTATAACTTGCTATTCCTTTAAAAGAAATGGAATTACTATAGAAAGGCTAAGGGGAACTCCTGATGTTGTTATTCAAAGAAAAGCTAGATGGACATCGACAAAACAGCTAAGGGTTTATGACATGAGTACAACTCAAGATGTGCTAAAAATGGAACTTGTTAGAAAAGGTTTAGCAAAAGCTGAAAGTCCAGAACTAAAACAATTTGAAGTAAAATTCAAGGAATGTATATTTTGTGGTCATAAAAACGGATTTACTGCTGAAGTTTGTGGATGTTGCCAAAGAACATTAGATAGAAGAAAAATGCAGAAAATGGCAGAAGAACATCAAATATTAAAGAACAATAAGCTAATGCAGAGATTAACAAAATTAGAAAGCCAATTTGACGGGATGCTACCAAAATAAATTATTTTTTCTTATTTTTAATAGAAAAAATTAAAAATAAAGGATACAAAACAATATTCATGAGTAATCTAGAAAAAAGGCTAAAACAACTTAAAATTGAATTTGAGTCTATGTTAAGGGAGAAAAATAATCCAGATAGAATGTTATTTAATCATCATTTGGAATCATTTATTATCTTAGGGAGGACAATAACCTTTGTTATGAAAAAAGAATTAAACTCAAAAGAAGGATTTGAAGAATGGTATTCTAAAAAAATTTCAGAAATGGAAAAATTAGGTTTTAAAAAGTTTATAGATAGAAGAAATACAATAGAAAAAGAAGGTAAATCTATCACTAATAAATGTAAAGTTACGATTAACTTTGGTGG
>CAZAKS010000030.1:0-8880 GCA_964485975.1 Candidatus Woesearchaeota archaeon | reverse complement strand
TAGTAGTAGAGGTCTTAATGAGTGGGATGTTGCTGCAGGCCAAGTGATTTTAGAGGAGCTAGGATTTAAAGTTGGTGATCTTAATGGTGGAGAATTTGTTTATAATAAAGAGCGTCCTAATATGGGTAGAGAAGGTATTATGATTGCGCATCCAGCAATTGTTGATCTGTTGGAGGAAACTAGGTTAAAAAGTGCATTTGGAGAACGTCAAATACCTCCCACATTCTTGGGGAGAGATCATCCTAGAACCAAACCCTAGATTTTGAAATATAATTAGGATGTTTATCTCTTGAATGAATAGCTAATTCTGTTTTATATATGAATCAAAGAAAGGACGCCGAGGCTGTGCACCAAGGCTCTGTTTAGAATCCCAGACTTTGCTGGTATTACTTAAGTTAATATATTAGATGTCGACGATGTTTAAATGTTTTTCTATTTTTGGAATAATTTAAGATATTTTTCTCTCAAACTTTTTGCTATCTCTGGATTTTTGAATAAGATTAATTTAATTTCACAAGGCTCGTGAGCTAATTCTGTAATATCTTTCAAAGAAAGGTCTTGTGTTGTTTTATATTCTTCATAGAATTTCTTGATTTTATTTGCAATTTTTTTAGAATATTCCACTTGTAAAATTATGTTTCCTAAAATATTCAAATCTCTTAGATTCTCTTCTCTGTTATGTTTGATTATTGTTTTAAATCCTTCAGATTTGTAAAGTTTTGCTCCCCATTTGTTTAAGGAATTATTTTTTTGACAGATTATATGAGACTTGACTCCTTTTTTTGCCATATGTTTGAAAAGTTTTGTTTCTTGGCCCAAATTTATTAAGAACCAGAAGAAATAATGTGTGTAGCTTATGTAGATATTGTTCTCTTTTTTGTGATCTGCCCAATATGTCATTGTATCACTCCAGAAATTGTCTAAATCTAATAATGTATTAAATGTATAAACTGCATAGTCTTCTTTTGCTAATTCTGTTGTGAAATTGTATACTTGTTTTCCTGTTTCGTATTTTGTAAGGAGTTTGTCAAAGTATGATTTTAAATTTAGAATCCATTCTTTTTTAATTGAGTATTTTTTCCCTTGTTTTTTTAGAACTCCTTGATTGTGGAGATTATCCACGGCCTTTCTTACGGCTTGATAGGTTATTCCTAAATTGTATTGTTTTTTTATTCTGTTTGTTATTTCAATTAAGGATAAAGGATACTCTTTTGTTAAGATAGTAAAGACTATATCTTTTGTATTCTTTGAGTTTTCATCTAATTGTGGAATTGATAGCTCTAACATAAAAATATAGAAGAATTTGATATTTTTAAACTTTTTGGTACAAAATTAATTGTAGTTAATATTAAAATAGTTCTTTTCATGTTGTTCTTATTAATTAGTAGTAATAGGTGAAAAAATGTGTAAAACCAAACAAAATAAATATGCTCCATTTATGGGCAAAGAAAGACAAAAATATCTAAGAGAATGGGATCTTAGTGTATATGATACTCTTATACAAATTAATGAGGCTAAAGATTATGAATTAATGGGAGTTTCTTTAAGAGTTTATCCTGGGGTTCATGCTGGATTGTGGACAGATACTCAACTTTTAGGGAAAGCATTGAGGAAAGCTGTCAAAAAAGATGATAAAGTCTTGGATCTAGGAACAGGAACAGGGATTCACTCAATTATTGCAGTTAAAGTTACTAATAATGTTACTGCAGTAGATTTTAATAAGAAATCTGTTGAAAATGCCAAAGAGAACTTCAAGAGGAATAATGTTTCTGTGAATTTATTAGAAAGTCGTGGTTTCTCGAATTTACAAGGAAGAAAATTTGATATTATCTCTATTAATCCTCCTTTTAGGTGGTTTAAACCTAAAGATATATTAGATGCTGCTAGTAATGATGAAAATTATGTTTTTCTGAATAAATTTTTGAGTGAAGCCAAGCAACATTTAACTGAGAATGGTAGAATTTTATTGGTTTTTGCTAATACTGCAGATATTGGTTACTTGCAATATCTATTTGGCCTTTATAGGTATAATGTAAAGGTTGTAGAAGAAGAAAGACCAGATGAATGGAGAGTTTACAGAGTTTTTGAATTAACAAAAATGGGAGATTGTCAAGGAGGTGAAAATGGGACATGCTGCTAAAAGAGTAGCTACTTTTATACTTGGAGAAGGCTGTAATCTAAATTGTGATTACTGTTTAATGGAAGAAGCTAAAGATGGTGTTGTTAATAAAATAGATTTAGAATTTGCAAGAAAAGGTATGGATGATTTCTTTGATGGCCGACCAGATATATTTGGTTTTGGAAACACAAATATTAGATTTTATTCAATGGGAGAACCAACAATACAAATGCAATTAATGAAAGAATTAACAGATTATGCAAAGGATAAAATTGGGGATTCTTTACATATTGAACTCCAAACTAATGGGGTTTTTTCTCCTGAAATAGCTGATTGGATTGCGAAAAATGTTGCTGTAACTTGGGTATCTCTGGATGGTCCAGCAGATGTACAAGATAGTTTAAGGAAATCAAGTAATGGAAGATCATTTAGAGGAGTTATTGAAAGGAACATTAAGAGGCTATTAGAAGAACCTAATATTGCTGTTGGTGTTAGACCAACTATTACTTCTGCTAATAATAAAAGACAGGATGAAATGATTTTGTATTTTGATAGTTTAGGTATCAAGAATGTTTGGACTCATCATGCATTTGTTCCAGTAGGAGATAATAAAGATATTCTTCATGGCCAAGTAGCAGGTGTAAGTTTAATGGAATATTCAAAAAACTATGTTGATGCTTATAAATTGGCTGAAAAATTAGGAATATTTTACGGCTCTTTTCTAGCAGTAAACTTTGATGAGTCTTGTAGATATGCTTGTAGAACTTGTTTGCCTATGCCTCATTTTACTTTAGATGGGGCTGTATCATCTTGTGATATGGCTTATAGCAAGGATACAAAATTTGAAGAATTAATTTTTGGTGAATGGAATCCTAAAGCAAAGGAGATTGTTTATTTTCCTGAGAGAATTGCTAAACTAAGATCAAGAACAGTCGAAAGTATTCCTGAATGTAAGGAATGTGAAGTTGCTCCGAATTGTGCTGGAGGTTGTTTAGGTGAAGCATATTATGAGACAGGTTCAATGAATGGAATTAGACCTGACCATTGTGAAGCTGTTCGTTATCTTGCTAAACATTTACCAAGAAATAAAGGACGATTCCCTTTACATCACCCTTAGAAGATGAAAGATAAAGTTGTTTTGGTTACTGGAGCTAGTAGAGGAATTGGAAAAGCAATAGCTTTAGCTTTTGGGAAAAAAGGAGCTAAAGTTGTTGTTAATTATTTAAACTCAAAATTAGATGCTGAAAAAGTTGTAGAAGAAATTAGACAATTTGGAAGTGAAGCTTTTGCAATAAAATGTGATGTTAGTGAAGAAATACAAGTTAATCAAATGTATAAAGAGATTATTACTAAGTTTAGTAGATTGGATATTTTGGTAAATAATACAGGGATTTGTTTTGAGTCATCTTTAAATAAAAAAAGTGTAAATGAATGGAAGAGAACTTTTGATGTTAATTTATTGGGGTGCTTTTTATGTTCTCAATATGCTAGAAAATATATGGAAAAAGGTTCAATAGTAAATATTTCTTCAACTAATGGAATAAACACATTGAATCCAAATGAAATGGATTATGATGCTTCAAAAGCAGGAGTTATAAGTTTAACTCAAAACTTAGCAAAAGTTTTATCACCTAATATTAGAGTTAATTGCATTGCTCCAGGTTGGGTGGAAACAGATATGGTAAATACATTTTCTAAAGATTTTTTAGAAAATGAAAAAAAGAAAGTTTTAATGCAAAGATTTGCTCAACCTACCGAGATTGCAAATTTAGTTTTGTTTCTTGTTTCTGAAAAAGCTAATTTCATTAACAGTACTACAATTGTTATTGATGGAGGGATAAAATAAAACACAAAATATCAGTATCAATTGAAGAAGAAACCTTACTTAAGTTAAGAGAGCAATTAAGAAGTAGAAAGTTTAGGAATAGAAGCTATGCTGTAGAGTATGCATTGTGTATGTTGCTAGAAAAATAGAAAGTTTTATTGGTTTTTTAGTCAATTTTTCTCCGGTTACTTCTCCAGTTTAATTTTACTAATATAAGACCTGTAAAGTTAAAATATTGATTTTCTCCGGTTTGAAATCATCCCTATATCCAAAGAAATCTTGTCCCCTTACTTGTCTGGTTTGATTTTAGTATTTCAAGCCCTGTATCTATCAAATTTTCGGTTTTGTCCCCTTTAAAATCGCCCCTATAACAAACCTTTTTTGTGAGGTTACTTGTGAGGGTTGTTTTTGCTGTTTTAAGCTTCCTACTCTCCAAATTCTCTAGTTTGTGAGGTTTAAATCGTTACCGATAACAAATACTTTTTGTATAGTCTCTTGTTAAGTCTAATTTGGCAATACAAGCCCCCAAATCTTAAAATTCAACAGTTGTATAGTCTAAATTTGGTCTAATAGTTAACTTACTATTTTGTGACCTCTCTTGTGATGTCTAATTTGCTAATATAAAGCTTAAAACTTCAGAATTTAGCAGTTGTGACCTCTAAATTCTCTCCATTATTTAATAACTTTATTTGTTAAGATTAGATGTCATAAAGTCTTTAGCTCTTAACCATCTTATCAAACATCTTCTCCATTTTATCAAATCTACCCATAAACTCATTTTGCATCATTCTTTCATGAGACTCAGCCATTTCTCTTAGCTTTGTTCTATCTAATGGCCTTTTACAATTGTCACAAAACTCTTCAACAAATCCATTTTCATAGCCACAAAAACCACATTTTTTTGTTTTGGTTTCTTCTAATTCATCTTTACCTTTTACAATTCCTCGCTTTTTCAATTCAATCTCTAAAGCATCTTGCTGTGTGCTCAGGTCATAAACTTTCAACTGTTTAGTAGAAGTCCATCTAGCTGCATGTTGTATTTGAGTATCAGAATCACCTCTTAACCTCCTATAAGTTATTCCATTCCTTTTTAGAGAATAGCAAGTTATTCTTTTATCAATATTTAATTGCTTACAAGCTTTCTTCAATCTAAGATTAATGTTATGGTTTTTCAATTGTCCATACTTTTTTCTATTATTCTCATTGATAAAGAAGAAAGCATTTGGATCATCCTTAAGTGGATGTACTCTAAACCATTGAATAACATAAGGATAAGAATCAATACATTGTAAGAATCCAGTTCCTTCTTTTCCATGTTCAGAGATCCAAACCTTTGCAAAGTTGTCATTGAACTCATAATCTTTAATCTTTGTATAGAGAAGTTCTTGTGGTCTACCTAAACTTTCAAAAGCCAACATTAGATAAGCTTGTATCTTCGGATCATTTGAGAAAAAGTTTAAAATCTTCTTGAATTCTTCATGAGTTATTCTATCATTCCTTAACTTCTCCTTACTCTTATCTACTTTCCAGGATAAATGTCTCACTGCATAGGGAGTTAGAGTTTCATCTAATCTGCCTTGAAAATCTTTTTCAGGGAATAATAACTTCCATATTACTTTAATATCTTTAATAAAATCCTTTTTACTTTCTATTGAATGATATCTCTTGTGCATAAATGCAACTATTTTGTTAATCTCATCCCTATCACAGGCTTTCAAATCCTTTTCAGTTGCAAAAGTAGTGATTCTAAGATTGTAAATAATTTTATTTCTTCTAATATAACTCAAATCTTTAGCTTCAAAACAATCAAATAACTTCTTAAAATACTTTAAATTCTTCTTGTTTTTACAGTAATAGACTCCATTTTTTGGTTTAGTTAATACCTTTGATAGATTCTTAACAAAGTTTTCATACTTTGATTTACTCCCATAGATATCATCCTCTGCCATTTTTACCTCCCCTTAAGCTAATGCCAGGAAGTCATATTTAAGGATAGGTAATACATTTTTGGGAGTCTAAACAGAGCTTAGAAGCCCATACCTTTTTACCCTCTTATACTGTATGGAAGTCTAAACAGAACTATTACGCCGAGGGTGGGATTTGAACCCACATATCCAAAGGAAACAGGATTTCTGTGCTATTATACAACCTAGCAGTCTTACACTCTTATTGATCTGCGCAGTACCAGATTGTGCCACCTCGGCAATAGGGTTTTAGAAAATTAAAGAATTTATAAGGTTTATGGCTCTATTTCTTTCTAAGGCCTTCAAATGCCCTTAATACTTCTAAAGGTAGGGCAAAGATAACTGTATTACTCTGATCAGAACTCATATCATTAATACTTTGTAAAGTTCTTAAATGTAATGCTCCTTGTGCACTGGATAGAGTTTTAGCTGCTTTTGCCATATTGTTAGCTGCCTTAACTTCCCCTTCCGCTTTGATTATAACTGCTCTCTTTTCTCTTTCAGCTTCTGCTTGTTTACCAATAACTCTTTTCATATCTTCAGGAAGAACAATATCTTTTAGATCTACTGCATCAACTTTTATTCCCCAAGGGTCTGTTGCTTCATCAACAATCTTTCTAATCTTACCTGAAACTTTATCTCTTTTTGCCAGTAACTCATCTAGTTCTACTTCTCCAACTACATTTCTCATTGTTGTTTGAGCTAGTTGTGAAATTGCATAATTATAATGTTCTACTTCAAGAATTGCTTTTTTTGCATCTGAGATCTTATAATAAATCACAGCATTAATCTTTGTTGAAATATTATCTCCAGTCATTGCATCTTGATCTGGAACATCTACTGCTTTTACTCTTAAATCAACTTTTTGGAATGTTTGAACAATAGGAATTATTACCTTTAGACCAGGAGTCATTAATTTGGTAAATTTTCCAAATGTGAATAGAACCCCTCTTTCATATTCTTTGATTACTTTTAATCCCATTAATAAGAATACAACTACAATGAAAATTAAAGGATATAACCAAATCATAGATTATGAAATGTTTAATTGATTAATAAATGTTTTTATTTTATTTGTGAGATTCTTAGGTTTTTAGAGAAAATGTGGAGTCCAACTAGATAGACCACCAAGATTATACCTAGAGTTAGGAATGAAAAAGCCATGGATTTTATTTTAATAAGATATCCAGTTAGAGGGATTAGAATAAATATTCCCATGCTTCTGAACATGTTATTGATTGAAAGCATTGTTGCTCTATGAGAGGTTTCTACATGGTGATTTACATAATGATTTATTATTACATTTCCAAATCCATAGACAAATGCAACAATAAGATAGAATAGAACCCCATAGTAAGGAATCATTAAGGCCATTGTAAAAGTGGCTATTACCATTAATGCTTGAATTAAAAAAAGAGATTTCTTTTCTCCTATTTTTTCTTCTATCTTGTGAGATATTTTAGAAGAATATGCAGTAAGCATTGAAGCGATAAATGCTATTACTCCTATTAGTGATATAGGAATTAAAATTAGTTCAAAATATGCAGATGAATAAGATTGAAGAATCGATATAGGTGGAATTGCTATTAAGGTTAAGAGTGCGATGTATTTGAGATAACTATGATTCCAAAAGTAAGCTATGCCTTCTTTAAATTGTAGAAATGAGTTCTTGAAATTAAGTTTTCTTTTATTTTTGTAAGGCTCTTTGTATAAAAATGCAACTAAAAATGCAGCTGCTGAAAAAGGAATAGAGACAATTGCAGGAAGTTTGTAATTAAGTGTGAATAGGTAGGCACCAATAATGAAAACAATAGCTGTGCATATATTCATTAAAGCCATCTTTGTTCCAGAGATTTTCTTGTGCTCGTCTTCTCTTTTTAATTTCTTTAATGAATCATACAATATTGCTTGACTAGCTCCAGAGGTTAGACTCACTCCTACACCAGATATTACTTTTGCTATTAAAAAAATCCAGAAACCATTGAAAAATGCAATTAATATTAATTCTATTACAAAACAACCATAAGATATTATTATTACATTCTTTTTTCCAATTAGATCAGCTATAACTCCTGAAGGAATTTCTAGTAATAGAATAACTAAGAAGAATAGCCCCATAATCACTCCAAATTGTTCTAATGGAACTTGTGATGCAACATAGAATAATGCGAGAACTGGAATAAAAAATCTGCCCCACCCTAAGCAAGTTAGGATATAAGATAGAATAATGTTTCTTTCATATAATTTCTTCATGATACTATTAATGAGGTTTTCTTTAAAAAACTTTTTAAATGTTGTAAATTTAGTATTGTTATGCTAAGTTTATGGGAGATTATCAGTCTTGTAATTATGACTGTTGCATTGGGTTATATCTTTACAGGATATGTTAGAAGAGATCCTTATGATTTTAAGCGGTTTAGTTGGAAGGAATTAAAGTTTTCAATGATAGTTGCTGCTCCTGCTGTTGTTTTGCATGAGTTTGGACATAAGTTTGTGGCTATGGCTTTTGGACATAGTGCAACATTCTTTGTTTATTGGTGGGGACTAGGTTTGGCTTTGATTTTAAAAATGTTAAACTCTCCTTTATTGATATTGGCTCCAGCCTATGTTTCTATTCCAGGAGGAATTCCAGCTTTTGATGGTTTTTGGATTGCTTTTGCAGGCCCTTTAGTTAATCTTATTTTATTTTTGATAAGTATGTTAGTTTTGAAGTATAAGAAAAAGATGAAACATATTGAGATGGTAGGATGGTCTATTTCCAAAAGACTAAACTTGTTCTTGTTTATCTTTAATATGATACCAATTCCACCCTTGGATGGGAGTCATGTATTAAGTAATTTGTTAGCAATATTCTGATTATTTTTTCTTCTTTTTTAGTCTCTTACCTACATTTTTTAGAATTCTTGCAACTTTTGATTTTTTCTTAGGTATTTTTGAGACTTTTTTCTTTACTTTCTTTTTTACTGCTTTTT
>CAZAKS010000029.1:1857-8943 GCA_964485975.1 Candidatus Woesearchaeota archaeon | reverse complement strand
AACTGAGTGTAATGATGGTGTAGATAATGATCGTGATAATCGGGTAGATTATGGGGTGGATAGGGGTTGTTCAAGTGCAATAGATACTTCTGAAGCTGAGACTGAATGTAATAATGGTGTGGATGATGATGAGGATGGGTACATTGACTTGGGTGGATGTGATTTGAATAATAATGGATTTTTAGATAAGGCTGCAAATTTGTGTACTGGAAAAAACGAGTATATCTATGATTGGCCTTATTCAAGTAGTCCTTGTGGAGATGAGTATTGGGTATTACAAAATTTTGATGAAACCTCAGTAACTTCTGGTGCTTGTGATGAATTGATCAAGTATTATAAAGAAGGTCTATGGATGGAAGTTTTTGATGTTGGAGGAGATGTTAAAATTTATTTAGGTGATTATCCAATATCTAATGTTGATTTGAAGTATTATGAAGCTGATTCAAATTGTAATTCAGATCCAGAAGATACTTCTGAGACTGCTCAATGTGCAGATCATGAAGATAATGATGGTGATGGAGCAATTGATGAAGGTTGGTGTGATATAAATGCGAATGGCAAGTTAGAGAGTTTGACTTTAAATTATATTGATTTGGTTGGTGAAACTAAAACTGAAACTTTTGATGAGTCTGCTTATACTGAATTAGGTTGTGTTGCTTTTGGAGCAATTACAGGTACTAGTAGAAATTTTTTAACTCCATTTTATTATGTAGGAGATTCTGGTTGTAAGGATGAAGCAGATGATATGGAAGCTTTAGAGTTATTTGAGATGCCAGTAGAACTTGCACCTTCACCTTTAACTGATTTCGAGTTAGATGATGGTTATTGTAATGATGGATGGGATAATGATGGTGATGGTTTTGCAGATAGGTATGGTGTTTGTGTTGATGCAAACTATGGTATTGTAAGTACTTGTTCAACTGCAGAAACTCTTGCACAGTACCAGAAGTGTGAAGCTGATTGTGAGTCTGTTTCTGGTCAGAGGTTCTATTATCCTGATGCTGGATGTAATAATGGTTTGGTTGATGGTGAGAAGAATAGGTGTGGTGATTTCTGGGATAATGATTGGGATGGTCTAGTTGACTATTGGGGTGGTTGTGATGAAGATGGTGATCAAGTAATGGATGCAGTGTGTGGTTGTGATAGTGATGCAGATGGTACATTAGACTTTAGTGATGAGATTGTTGCAAAGGCAGATTGTGATAGTGCTTCTGTGTATATTTGTATTGATGTTACAAGTGGTCCAGATTTGCTTGCAGATTTAACAATTACAATTGATAAGACTGCAGCACTTGAGCAAACTATTTTGAATCCAGATGTTACATTACTATTTAGGGATGTAGCTTTGGATACAGCGGACTCTTGTGAAGGGGAATTTTACTTGCCTGATCCAGAATGTAGGTGGATTGGGGATGATAGTGAAAGAGACCTTTAATTTTTTTCTTTTATATTAATTCTATATATATCAAAAGATATATAAATAAAAAACCATTTAAATATTTAATATGAATAAAAGGGGTCAGGCAACAATCTTTATAATTATTGGTCTAGTAGTTCTTTTAATTGTTACAGCTGTGATTCTTTACAAGAGTAATGTGTTTCAATCAGAGTGGGAAAGAGAGCAAGCAGAAGCTTTAGTTGTTCCAGAAGAAGCTGAAGAAGTTCAAGATTTTGTTTTAGGATGTGTTGAACAGATCACTGTTGATGCAGTTAATTTGATGGGAATGCAGGGTGGTTATATTGATATTCCCAATGATCCAATTGCAAGGGAAGGGTTTAATGTATTTTCTAATTCTTTGGAAATTTTCCCTGAGAGTGATATGGAAACAGCTTATTGGTTTTATGAAGCTGCTAATGGAATTGATACAAATCAAATTCCTACAATTGATAGTATGGAAAGTGAGCTGGCTGGTTATGTTGATGATAACCTGGCTAGTTGTATTGATTTACAAGAGGATTTGATTAAAGATTATAATGCTACTTTTGGAGAGGTTTTTACTGAGGTTGAGATTTTGGATGAAAAGGTTTTGTTTACTGTGAATTATCCAATGTCTATTGAAATGGAAGATTTTAGTTTTACCTTTCCTAGTTTTTATGAAGATATTAATATTCCTTTGGGAAGTATGTATGATTCTGCTGTAGAGATTATGGCAACAGAGAATGAAGATTATATTTTTGAGGATTTAACTTTTGATATGCTTGCTTTGAGTGAAGATATTCCTGTTTCTGGTGCTGACTTTGAATGTGAACAAGAAGAATGGGAAGTAGAAGATATTGAAGAGACTTTCAAAGAAATTTTGTTTTACAATTCTTTAGCTATAAAGGTTAAGAAGACAGATTATGAAGTTAATACTGAATCTGAGGCAGGATATTTTGAATTAGATTTGTTAGATAGTGCTGTTGATTATAATGCTAATGTGATGTATTCTACACAATGGCCTGTAACTTTAGAAGTTTTCCCTTCAGAGGATGGTGTTTTAGTTGAGGATTCATATACTGAAGGTGGAATGGGTGCGTTTTTAGGAACTTTGTTTTGTTTGAATAGTTATAATTTTATTTATGATATTAAACATCCTTTGTTGATTAGTTTTTATGATGAAGATTCTGATTTTCAATTTCAATTTGCAACAATGGTGATTTTAGATAATAACCAACCAAGAGAGAATGTAGAAGGAACTTTAGAGATTGTTGAGGAAGGTAGTCTTTGTGAATTTATGACAGAGAAGATGACTGTTTATGCTGTAGAAGTTGATCCTTCTGGAAGTTTTGTTGAATTGGAAGGGGCAGATGTAAGTTATCAGTGTGTTACAACTCAATGTGGTGTTGGAGTTACACAAGGAACAAGAGGTACTGCTAGTTTGACTACTTATTTCCCTGCTTGTTATAATGGTCAAGTTATTGTTGAGAAGGAAGGATATTATACTGGAAGTGAAATTATTTCAACTCTTGATACAACTGTGGCTACTGTTGTGATGGAAAGGCTTTATGATTTAAGTTATGAAATTAAGATTGTAGATGTTGAAGGTAATGAAAGGGCTCCAACTTCTGATGAAAGTATTTTTATTACTTTGACTGAGGAAGATGGGTTTATTGCTAATGCTTATTATCCAGAGTATGAAGGAACTGTTGAGATTATACCTGGAAGTTATAGTGTTTATGCGACTTTGATTAAGGAAGGAGATTATGATATTTCAATTAATGGTCAAAGTTTTGAAAAGTGTGTTTCAGTTCCAATGGTTGGAATTGGTGGAATATTTGGTTTGGAGAAAGATCAATGTTATGATGTTGATTTAGATGATTTGGATTTGGATCATGCAATGACTGGTGGATTGGAATTAACTTGGGATACAGATCGTTATGAATTAGATTCAGCAAATAAGATTACATTTTATGTTACAGAAATTGGTGAACCTACACAGATTGAAGATTTGGAAGAGATTTATGGTGCTTTAGACACAGGGATGTATATGAGGGAGCCTGAATTATCATGAATAGAAAATTAATTGCATTACTTTGTATGTTTTTGATAGTTCTTACTCCATTTACAGTTGCTGATATTGAAGATGTTGAAGATGCAGTGGATGAGATTCCTGGTTTAGAAAATACTCAATTAGATCCTGGATTTGATGAATTGGTTCCTACAATTGATGGAGAGTTCAATGAAGATAATGAGTATGATACTGGAGAGAGTATTGTTTTAAATGTTGTTGAATATGAACCTAAAGTTTTAACTTCTAATTTGATTGAAGATAATAATGTTCCAGTTTATGCTTTTTTGAGTGCAACTAGTTTTGGAAATTTTGTTCAAGGTGTTGGAGAGGTTTTTGGTGATGATATGGGGGTGAGTGATTTAGAACCTTTGTATGGTGGTTTTCAAATAGAGAATGTTAGAATTAGGCCTGCTGATGTGGGGACACAAGATATTATTGCTGGTCAACCAAAATATATCAAACCAGGGAAGTTTACTTCTGATAATGCAGGATATATCTATATGACTTTGAAACAGATTGAAGCTGAAGCTGATATACCTGATAATATCAATATGACTTTTAATGCAGAAGTTTGGTTTTCAGAGGTTACAAGGTTGTATAGTTTAGCTCAGACTTCTTTAGTATTACCTATTGATCCAGATTATGATGAATGGTCTGATAAGTTAGATTCTGAAGGATCTAGATATACTTTTTTTGGAAATAGGGGTTTGATTAGAGTTAAAGAAGTGAGTGGTAATGATGTTTTGTTAACAGTTTATAGTAATAAAGATTTATATTGGCCAATAATTGGTGCACCAAGAGCTATTGCTGATGTTAAGTTGAGTAAGGGCCAGACTTCTAGGTATATTGATTTAGGAGAGACTGATGAAGCTGCATTAGGATTGTCAAAGTTTGAGATTAAGTTGGATAGTATAAAAGATCCTTCTGAAAATAATGCTGTAGTGAGTGTCACTGTTGATGGTAATTCACAAAATATGATTTTAACTGAAGGTATGAGTATATTCCCAGGATCTTCTTGGACTGTGGATACAATTTATTCTGCAGTTACCTCTGAAGGTAAAGATTATACTATTGTTTTGAGTGGTGGAGGGAATAGAAAAACCTTGACTACTTATGTTGGACAGACACAGGAAGAGGCTGGTGAGTTTTTGAATAGGCAATTTTATCCAAGTGCAATGAGGAATCAAGTTACTGATGCTTTAATTTATGAGCCAGGTGATGCTAGAATTGATTCTGTTTCTATTAGTCAAATGGGTAATGAATTTAATGGTTTTTCTCCTAGTATTTATATTGATGTTTCTGAAATTAGTGGTTCAAGTGCTGTTTTGAATTCAAGAACTTTGCAACAAGGTGATACTTTGAAAG
Source organism: Candidatus Woesearchaeota archaeon (assembly GCA_964485975.1). Taxonomy (GTDB): domain Archaea; phylum Nanobdellota; class Nanobdellia; order SCGC-AAA011-G17; family GW2011-AR17; genus JABHZQ01. Next base: position 4,087 of record CAZAKS010000029.1, on the reverse strand, counting down.
AAGTACTTTATGATGTTTTACCTGCTGGTTATTATTTTAAGGTTGAAAATAATAAAGTAGTTATAGATTATTTTTCTGAATCAGATCCTTGTGCTTCTATTGATACATATGATAATGGGTTGACTGTTATAATTACAGATGCAGAGAAGTATAGTACTGAAGTTAAAAGAGAATTATACTGTACAGCGATTGAAGGGTATAAAGCTGTAATTGATAATTATGATAATATTTATGTTACTGATGATACTACTCAAGGTGATCAAGCAAGGATGAAAATTTCTGATACATATGAAGAATTAAAGCAAACTTATTCTAGTGAGGATGATGAATATAGAAATTCAGTTCAACAGGCAATAGATGCTTTGGAGGGTGTTTCATCTAGTGGACTTAGTTCTTCTGCACAAGAAAGAATAGGTAATTATCAAGAAGGATTGGTTTCTGATGCAGTTTATGCTGGTGCTAGTATTGAAGATAATGGAAGAGATGTTTATGTTGAATTAAAAGAGGTTCAAACCTTAACTGAAGAGAATAAACCAACAGTTACTTTAATTTTGGGTGGCGCTACAAAAACTTACAAGTTGGGTGATTACTTGTTTAGTGGAAATAAACAGAATGAATTAGGAGAGTATAATTATAAGGTTAATTCTGTAGGGGATGATTATGTTTCTATTACTCAAACTTATATTAATCCTACATCATCTAAGGCAAGAGATAGTAGTAGAACCTATGATTTGGGTGAAATGGAAGATTTAGATGGTACTGAGATGAAGATTTTAAGTACTGAAGCTAAGAAGGAAGTACACTTGACTATAATTCCGGGTACTGGAAAACCTATGAGGGCTACGACTAATTTTACTTTACATATTCCAGTTGAGAAAAGATTATTTCAATTAAATCCTGAAAAGATTGATGATAAGATTGAGAAAGCAAAGAAGTTGCAGGAAAAATTAGATAAGAATATTGAAGTGTTGGATAAGATTTTAGAAACTTGGAATAAGATTTGTTATGGTGTGTTTGCAATTATTGAATTAAAATTATTATTTGGTCAAGGTAATGCTGCTGCTAGACATGATGTAGTTAGGGGATTGGATGATAATGGTGGATGGTATACTTGGTGTGAAGAACATTCTGGTTATGCAAATAAAGATAAGATTCCCCCTGGTGAATCTTGGTATAGTACTGTAGATAATTGTATGATGCAACACGCTTCGGAGATACAGAATAATATAGATAGTGCTGAAGAGGCTTGGGCTGCATTGGAAGCAGATCCAAGTGCTTATGAATCTCAAGAGTGGTATACAGAAGCTGTTGAGGGTTATGGTGGGGAGGAGGATTTGGCTAATTGTATTTCAAGAATGGGTGATGATGCATTTTTGACTGAAGATTCAAAGATGCAATTAGGTTACAACCAAGTGTTAAAAGAGAAACTTTCTGGAAGTAGTTCTGTCTTTGCAGAAGAAGTTAATACTAAACTGGAAACTTATAGTGTTCCTGAAATGGAGGGAACTGGTTATTTTGAATCTAGGCAAGCTGGTTGTAAGGCAATGAATACTGCTTTAGAGGGTGATGATTTAGATGGTGCAGATAATAATACCATAATGGCTGCTGCTAGGGCTGCTTACTTTAGTGGTTCTGCAAGTGTTACTGCTGCTATGCCAATTATTACTTCTTATCCCGGTGCTGGTTTGGTTGAGTTGGCTGAGAAAAGTGATAATGTTATTTTGAAGAATGTTGGTTATGCAAATAAGTTGGGGACTAATAGTTATGTTGTTTATGATGATGGAATAGCTCATAGCAATATTCAGCCTTTAAAGTTTTTTAAGTTAGATGATATTTATCTTGATCATAAAACTGGTACTGGTTTAGAAACTTCTTTACAACAAGAGATTGATACAATTAATGGAGAGAGTTTTACTAATGATAGGGAAAATGTTTTGGTAGATAGTAATGGGATGCAATTATATTTTAGAGAGGAGGGTGGGAAGGCTTACATTTATGCTGCTAATCCTTCTTATTCATCTGGAGAAATAGTAAGAGAGTATAGCGATGATGCAGAATTTGTTCTTTATGGGTCTGGTACAAATAAAGGAATGCCTTATTGTATCCCTTATACTTCAAGTGCTGGTGATTTCCTTAAGATAATTGAGTACTCTGCAAATAATGATATACAAACTATGCAGTATTGGAATGTTGGTTCGGATGGTAATCTTTGTACTGGTGATGATATTTT
>CAZAKS010000029.1:942-1847 GCA_964485975.1 Candidatus Woesearchaeota archaeon | reverse complement strand
GCTTATGAACAAGCTTATGGTACTGGGTCGGTGGCTAATTATGGTGACTTGTATAGTTATGCAAATAAATATGTGAGAATGGACTTTACTGGTAAGACTACTATGCCTATTGGAGGAATTGATTTTAGAGTTAGGCAGGATAAGGGTGGAATTACTTATGAAGGAAGCACTTCAAGTTGTTTTGATGTAATGGAACCAAATGATTGTAAATTATTGTTTAATGTTTGTGATCCAGTTATGTGTCCACCTTCAAGGTTTACAATGCAAGGAAGATGGCAAGTTGATAATGTTATTCAGAGTGGAATGATTGGATCTTTGGTTTTAGGTTGGGGTAATGGAGATGCTTTCCCAATTTGTTTAACTGGAGTGCAGGCAAGTTTACATTATTGGAAATCTATGTTAGATGCTTATGTTGATTGTTTAGAAACTTCAAAATATGAAGGTAAGACTGTTGGAATTTGTGATAAGTTGCAAAGTGTTTACTTGTGTGAGATTATTGTTAATGAAGTTGCTGCAATCTTTGATTCACAAGGTGGATTGCTTGGATTATTTAATAAGAATTCATTTGGTGAGAGAGCAAGTGGAGGAGAGTATTTGAAGTTCCAAGAAAATGTTCAAAGTACAAAAGATGCATTTACTTATTTTACTACAGAGTATTCACAGACTGCATTTGGTGCATTTAAGGGAAGAAGTTTCAAAGAAATAGGAACTACTATTTGTAAGAGTGCAGTTTATGGAAAGATGCCTGTGTTTGGTGATTTCATGAGTAAGTTAAGTCAACCAGAAGATCCAACTCAGTTTTTTGCTTCAGTTACTGTAAAACCTCATTCAGATACTGCTGGTACTTCAGCTTACCAGACTTATTATCACATTTATGCAGGCAATAAACCAAATATTGAGCGGAT
>CAZAKS010000029.1:0-932 GCA_964485975.1 Candidatus Woesearchaeota archaeon | reverse complement strand
CAGAGTGCTTACCAGGTGTATTATCATATTTATGCTGGAAGTAATGAGAATATTCCAAGAGTGGTTTATTCAGTTAGATTGTATAATTCAATAACTGGAGAGAAGTATCCTATGACTGGGAAGTGCGGAGGAGTATCTGGAACTATTGATAATGCTGGAATGGTTGATGAAACTATTGATTGTATTTTAGATAATACTGCAGGTGGAGAATATGATCAAGTTTGTATTGTTATTAATGGTGATGAGACTTGTGGATTTGGTCAAGTAAGTACAATGTTTAGTACTGAATATGTTAAAGATATGTTTGTTGCTGATGAGGCAATGAGGAATGTATCAACACAAGAACAGTGTTATCCTTCCTATCCAACTGCTTCACCAACAATTAGTCAGGTTGGAAGTACAAATGTAATCTTGCCTTATCAGTTTGGTGAATTTACATCTGGAATTAGAAGAGTTTGTTCAATTGAAAATCCAGGTATGGGGCAAGGTAATTCAAATGATTGGAAGAATATTGGTACTTGTGGTAATGATCATGAAGGAAGGTTCCTAGGTTATTGTTGGATGGATTCAGAAACAGTTACTGTTAAAGATGCAAAAAGAAGTGCAACTGTTGATGAGTGGATGACTGAGAATGACTTTAAGAATAATGCTTTGGCTGCAGGTATTGGTGAATTGTATGATGAGACTAAGTCTGCTGAGAAGATTGCAGAGCTTGAGGAGCAACATAAAGGGGCTAATTGTGCGTCTTTGACTACTTTACCTCCACAGTTATCTGATTTCCTTGATAGAAGTGTGAGTTATTCACATTCAGCTCAGGCTTGGATGCTTATGGGACAAACCTATAGAGATATTGTGCAGAAATGTGATGTTAAGGGAAGTGTTGATGTTGAAGTAAAGTTTGTTGTTAATAGTTTGGAAGAGTCAACTCCTGG
>CAZAKS010000028.1:0-9152 GCA_964485975.1 Candidatus Woesearchaeota archaeon | reverse complement strand
TGATAAAGAAAAATTAAAGAAAAAATTAGAAAAAATAGCTCAAGAGAGGACAGTTGGAGAAAATGGTCAACCGAAAAAAGGATGAAACTAAGCTAAAAATAAAAAGATTAGCTAAAGATGTTGTAAAAGATATTGATAAACATAGCAATCCATCTATTGAAATTCCAATTAGAGCCCTATCTAATGTCCATTTTAATGAGAAAAAAAGTATTATTGAATTAGGCAAGGATACTCAACAAAGATACTTCTTTAATGTTGGTCAAGCAAAGAAGTTTATGCAAACAATTCTTATTGCTGGTGCTTGTGATGAATTACTTGATTCTGGTAAAACAACCTCTATTAGGGACTTATACTACATGACTAAACATACAATAGGTAAGAGTAAAGAGAACACTTTTGATGATCAGAGTGAATCTGATCCTATTATTGAAGATTTAGAAGTTACAATTGATTCCTTAAGGGAAGAATTAAATTTATTTGCTTCAAATAGGGGAGCTATGGTTGGACCTATGAAAGTAATTGATTATGGTATTAACAAAAAAGGAGATACTATTAATTTAGCTAAGATGGGTTCTGGTGGTTGGTCAGTCCCTTCTATTGTTGAAGAAGATATAATTGAATTCAAAGAATGTAAAGCTGATTTTATTTTGATGGTAGAAAAAGATGCTGTTTGGAGAAGGTTAAATGAGGATGGATTTTGGAAGAAGCATAATTGTTTATTAATCCATGGCCAAGGAATGGCTCCAAGAGGAGTAAGGAGATTGCTACATAGGCTAGTAAATGATTATAAGTTACCTATGTATGTATTTGTTGACCAGGACCCTTGGGGATTGTATATCTATTCAGTTATCAAACAAGGAAGTATTAATTTGGCTTATGAGAGTCAGAGGATGGCAGTACCATCTGCTAAGTTTATTGGATTGAGTGCTTTTGATAAAGAGAAATATAAATTACCTGATAATGTTACAATTAAACTAAATGAACAAGATAAATCAAGAGCTAAACAGATTCTTAATTATCCTTGGTTTCAGAAAAAAAGTTGGCAAAAGGAATTAAAGCAGATGTTGAAGAATGGTTTTAAGTTAGAGTTAGAGGCTTTAAGTGCTAAGGGTATTAGTTTTGTAACTAATAAATATTTGCCTGAAAAAATTAAGAATAAAGATTGGTTAGATTAAGCAGCTTGATCCATTTGTTCTCTTATTTCTGCTGCAGCATGTTCATAGCTACCTAGTCCAAGAGTTAAAGTATAATCGCTAGCATCTCCGTCATTGTTGCCTTCACCATCTTGTTCTGTTTCTTCTTGAGGCTCTGCTCTTAGATCTTGTAATAAGTCTACAGCCATTCTATCTAATGGGTTTCTCTTAAGATCCCTGTAAATTGTTGAACCTGAAACACCATAATCTGCTGCAAGTCTTGACACAATACCTGCCTCTCCCCTTTCTACTGCTTCTCTGTATGCTTCTTGGACTTCCATTGCTCTTTGATCAATGTATTCTCCTTTTACATCAGAGTAAGTTTTTCCACAAGTTTCCTTCATGTGTTCTCTTAAGTCACTTTCACTTACTGCTGCAAAGTTTGCAATTTGCCAGAATTTGTATTCAGAAACTGTTTCTTCATCACAAGCTTTCATTGCACCGGCTTCTAATCTTGTTTCATATTCAAGAGCTCTAGGAATTGTAATTCCAGAATCTTCATAATGGTTCCACATCCCATCAACTAAATTACTTAATTCTCCATCTTCTTCAATACCTCCATCATACAATGGACTTTCAAATGGAGTTAGTGCTCTTTCTGCAACTATTTGGTTATATAACCATTCAAATTCATTAGATAGTTCTTGCATTGCATAACCATCTCCTGTTGAACTTGTATCTGGAAGTGGTACATCTCCAAGTGCATCTTCTAATTCTATTCCAAAAACAAATAGTTCTTGATTGGGCACAATATGAACATGAGGAATACCTTCTCTATCTTCAATTTCTAATTGATTATCATGAGCAACCTGTCTCCAATCTACACCATATTGTTTTGCAATTCTTGAAAGACTCTCTCCTTCTTCTACTGTGTGTGTTGTTGAATTGGTTGGTATTTGAATTTCTTGATTGGGATAGATCCAGTGAGTATCTTCGATTTCATTAACATTTGCAACATGTCTTTCCATTGCTTGTGTGAATGGATCTCTATATAGTAATCCAGTGTGTTCTTTTAAAATTCTTGATAGGATCTCTCCTTTTTGAACATTATGAGTAAGATATCTTTCTGATTCTGGAACATCTGAAGGAGGAGTGTAAGGATCTGCTTGCATTAATTCTTCTGCAGCCGCCAAGGCATCATCCAGGGATCTTCCAGAGTGGATATCTTCACTTGTTGGTGTTGGAGGAATTATTAGATCATCTGCTGGATCGCATTCCCCATATAATTCATCAATCATTGGAGTTGTTAAAACTGGTTCGTAAATTTCATCATCAAAACATTCATCAAAAACTATTACTCCATCTACAGATAAACTTCTTACTGTAGGAGTAATATGTTGTGCTTCAGGAGCAATATTTTCTTGCTTGGGAGGCAATCTTACTCCTGTTGGTTTTGGTCCATCTTCTAAAATAGATGTATCATATTTTCTTCCTTCTGGAATTTTATATCTTTCACCACTATTATCTACTATCACAGGTTTTGGTGGTGGTGGATTAAATTGTCTATAAATTCCTGCTGTTGCTGCTATTGCAGCCAATGTACCAAGAGCTAAACAACCTATTCTTCTAAGGCTTCTTTTTCTTTGCATATAGGGAGTTTGGGCTGCTTCTATACCATCTAATTGATCTGCAAACCTATCTACATCTGTTGTAGCATCTTCATAAGAAGTTGTGGCTTCTACCTGCTCACCCCCCTCTAGGAATTGCTGTTCAAGAGGGTCAAATTGATCACCTTCCCCTTCTGAAAAATCTTGAGCATCTTGAGGTTCTATTCCACCAGCAATTGTTTGATCAGCGGGGTCCCCATTACCAAGAGCTCTTTCCTTAGGTTTACTATCATTAGTCATACTTGAAAAAAACTTTATATCTCATATTTAAACCTTTCTATGTTTATTAACTAAAAAGTGAGAACATTTCTAAAGTTTGAGTCAATAGAAACGTTTTTAAAGCAAATCAATTTTAAGGAAATTTATGTCCCTGTAGCTCAGTTGGTGGAGCATTCGGCTGTTAACCGAAAGGTCGCAAGTTCGAGTCTTGCCGGGGACGTATGGCCCCGTGGCTTAGCCTGGCTAGAGCACTCGACTGATAATCGAGAGGTCCTGGGTTCAAATCCCGGCGGGGCCAGATTCTATTAACAGATTTTAGCACCAGTTTCAATATTTTGATCTGGTTGTAATAGAGATACTTTCTTCTTGAATTCTGCAGCAAGAAGCATTCCATTACTTTCTATACCTCTGATTTTAGTAGGTTGAAGATTAGTAAATACAATTATCTTTTTTCCCACTAAATCTTTAAGTTTATAGTCCTCCTTAAGACCTGAAACAATTTGTCTAGGGTTTTCTCCTTTACCCATATCAACAAGTAGAACATAAAGTTTATCTGCATTTGGATGCATTTCTGCCTTTTTAACCTTCCCAACCCTAATTTGCATTTTTTCCCATTCTTTAAAAGGAATGTAATGTCCAGCTTCTGGAGTTGAGATAGTTTTAGTTTCTTTATTCATTTTTTTCTCTCCTTCAATCTTAGTAAATAGGTATCCTGATTTTTTAACTTTATTATTTCCTAATAATCCAAATTTAATATCTTTGAATGTTTCTTTTTTCTTTAATCCTAGTTGTTGTTTAATTGTTTTTGAAGTGTTTGGCATAAAGGGTTCAACTAAAATTGAGATTACTCTTAATGCTTCTGCTAGATTGTACATAACTACTTCTAATTTCTTAGTGTTCTTCTTTGCTAATTCCCAAGGTTTGTTAGCATTTATGTATTTATTACATTCATTGATAAATTTCCAAATTTCATTTAATGCATTGTGCAATTCATAATTTAACATGTAATTATTTATTTTTTTGAAGTTTAGTTTTTTTACAAGTTCATTTTTATTTGTTCTTGGAATTTTTCCATTAAAATACTTTTCAATCATAGTTATTGTTCTTGATTGTAAGTTCCCTAAATCATTCATTAGTTCATTGTTGTGTCTTTGATTTAGTGCAGTTATAGAGAATGATCCATCCTGGCCAAAAGGTATTTCTCTTAATATGAAGTACCTAATTGAATCTGTTGGATATGTTTTTGCAAGTTCAAATGGATCTATTACATTTCCAATAGACTTGCTCATTTTAACTCCTCCCTCTGCATTAATGAATCCATGAACTACCAATTTCTTTGGAGGTTTAATTCCTGCTGCAAACAGCATTGATAACCAAATAACTGAATGGTGCCACATAATATCATGAGAAGTCACATGGGCAGCTGCAGGCCAATACTTAGTTTTATCCACTCCTGAAGGATAATTTAGTAAGGCATCAAACCAAACATAAGCAACATGTTTTTTATCAAAAGGTAGAGGTATACCCCACTTAACTTTTTCTCTAGAGATACATAGATCTTTAATTCCATCTTTCATTCTTTTTAATAAGAAGGTTTGCCTTTGTTTGGGTATAATATAATTATTATCTTTGATATATTTTTCAACTTTTTTTGCATATTTACTCATTTTAAAGAAATAAGATTCTTCTTCAAACCACTCTACTTTTTTCTTGTGTAGGGGACAACAACCATCTTCTAAATCTTTTTCATTGTAGTAGGTTTCACAATCCACACAATACCATCCTTCATACTTACCTTTGTATATGTCTCCTTTATCATAGACCTTTTGTAGAACCTTTTGGCAATATTTTTCATGTTTTTTATCTGTGGTTCTTAAGAAATTATCATACTCCATGGAATAAAGTTTTGCTAATTTTTTAAATTCTGGAACTATTTTATCAACAAATTGTTTTGGAGTTATTCCTTCTTTTTCAGCAACTCTTTCAATTTTTTGACCATGTTCATCCGTTCCAGTTTGTAAAAATATATCATCTCCAAGGAGTTTATGCCATCTTGCTATTGTATCAGATACTATATTTGTGTAACAATGACCAATATGTGGCTTTCCTGAAGGGTAATATATTGGAGTTGTAATGTAATATTTCATTATGAAAAGAAAGGAAATGAAAGCTTAAAAGCTTTTCTCCATAAAGTTTAGCTTTATGAATTCAATCATTTGAAAGTTGCCAGTTTTTAAGAATAGATCATAAGCTAATTGGTATTCATCATCTTCAATACACCTTAATCCTGCTTTTTCTATTCTTTGTCTGTCTTCTGAGAACATATAGAATTTTGCTGCATCAACAAATCTTCCTTGAAGGAAGAGGTAATCACCAGACTCTATTAATTTCATTTTGTTATTTGCCATTGCAAATGCTTTTGCAGAGTCCTTATACCTCTGTTCTTTGAAAAGAATATCTCCTACTTCTGTTAAAATATCATATTTTAAATGAGAAGGAAGCATTTCTAATTTAAGGTTTTCAAGTCCCTCTGCAAGGATTTTTCCAGTTATAGCAGGATATTTACTCATTTTAAATATAAAGTGGGATAGATTAAAAAAGATTAGGATAGTTTTAAATATGTGTTAAAAAATAGGTGATTTCATGAAAAGCGTGGCAGAATTGGCTGAAAAGCTGGATAAACGAATGCAAAGATTAACTAAGCATGATAATGTTCACTTTACAGATAGAGGGAATTCTGCTATTTTTATGGCCCTTTCGATTGCAAAACAAATTAATAATAAACCCAAAATATTGATACCTGATCAAGGAGGATGGTATTCTTATAAGAGATATCCTAAATATTTTGGTTTGGAAATTGTTGAAGTTAAAACAGATTATGGTGTTATTGATTTGAAAGATTTGAAGAAGAAAATAAAGAAAGAAGATGTCTGTTGTTTTATTTTTAGTTCGTTTGCAGGTTATTTCGCTGAGCAACCCCTAAGGAAGATGAAAACAATTTGTAAGAAAAAAAGTTGTTTGATAATTGAAGATTCTTGTGGTTCTATTGGGGATACTAAATTATGTAATGGAAAATATGCTGATATGACTGTGGGGAGTTTTGGGAACTGGAAACCAATCTCTTATGGTTATGGTGGATGGATCTCTGTTAGAGAGAAGAGATGGTTTGATAATGCTAGAGAGGTCATGAGTATGTGTAAGGTTCATGAAAGATTCTATAGAGATATTATGAAATTTATCAGAAAGAACAAATTTAAGAAATTGATAAAGTTAAATAAAATTGTTAAGGATGATTTGAAAGACTTTGATATTATTCATAGGGATAAAAGAGGCTTGAATGTTGTTGTTAAGTTTGATCCTAAAGTTACAGAGTATTGTAAAGAGAAAGGTTTTCAACATATTCTTTGTCCAAATTATATTAGAGTTAATGAGATGGCTATTTCTATTGAGTTGAAGAGGTTAGATTTAGATAGGATTAAAGAGTTGACTTCAAACTAGATTGAAGTTAAAATAAGGTTTATATAGTTGTATAATTCTATTAATTCTATGAAAAATAAAATAATTATAGGAATAATCCTTTTGTCTTTAATTTTTGTTGTAGGTTGTGCTCAAGAAGAACCAGTTCAACAACAATATGGTCTAGGAGAATTAGATTATGTACTTGGAGAAGTTGTGGTGGGGTTTGCTGAAGGCATGGATAAAATAGAAGCACAGTCAATTATTGATTCTTATGAGTTAGAACTTAAATCCTGGTCTCCTAGAGATTTTACTACTATTAATGTGATTGTAAATGAAGAAGATATCTCTGTTATTGAAGATCATGAAAGAATTAGTAGTTTAGAACAGATAGAGGGAAATGAGTATACTATTTATTTTTATATTGAAGATTTTATTAACTTAAAACATTCAGAGGTAGAAGAAATTTTATCTGGGTTTGATGTGGAGATCATAGAGGATGAACATTATACAGAAGTTATGTCTGTAGATTGGGGAGTTTTAATTGTTCCAGAGGGTTCTGAAGTTGGTTGGGTTAATACTCTTCAACAGGACTCTAATTTTAAGTATGTAGAATTAAACTACTTAGTGGAGCTAGAAGATGAATAAACTGTTTTTATTTTGTTTTTTATTGATTTTTCTAGTTGGATGCACTTGTTCTCAAGGTTTCATTACATATTCTGGAGAGGAATTGGAACTTGAAGATCATCATTTGAGAAAAGAAACTGTTGAAGTTAATTTAGAGCTGCTAGAAGAAGATAGAGTGAATATTGATCTCTTTGGTGCTGGGTATGTTATGATTAAAGAAAAAGTAGAATATAATGAATTATCTGATTCATATTCTTGGCATGGATATTTGGAAGGGGAGTCTGATTCATCAATAATTCTAGTTTATGATGAAGATTCTATAGTAGGAGATATTTGGAATTATCTTCCAGGGGGAAGTGATCACTTTAGGATAGAGGGCAATGAAAATGGGTTTAGTATCTCCCAGACAAATCCTTACTATGATTTTCCTCCAGATTAAATTTATATACTTCTTATTATTACTTTAAATTATGGCTAAGAACAAGTTTACCAAGTTTCTTTCAACTGTAATTAGATTTATTGGTTTAGGAATCTATCATATGATGAAATGGTTATTTGTAGATTCTATAAAGACTCTTGCAAAAGCATTGTATTTTGCTAGACATCCAGATGAAAACCAAAAGATTAATAGAAGGTTAGATTCTGAAAAGAAATTAGAAGTACATGACGAAAGAATAGAGAGAGTAGAAAGATTAATCTATTCTGTTTACAATGATCCAGAATATTCAAAATCAGATAAAGGAAAGCATGATTTAAAGGTACTTAAGGAGAGAGTAAAATGAATTTTATAAAAAAAATGTGTGAAGGAAAGTATGATGAAGACGTACAACAACAGATGAAAAGATTCTCAAGTGGAAATTTTGAAAATAAAGCAATAGTTGAGATTAAGAAAGGTAAAAAAATAAAAGTAAAAACTACTTTTGAGTATGCTAACTGGTTTGTCAAATTTTTAGCTGAAAAAGGTAATGGTAATTATCAAGTTACTGGTGGTGTGCTTTCTACAACAGATTTAAGAGAGGAATTAGGAGTGGAAGTAATTTCTTACAAGCAATTTATGGGTGTTAAGAAGATGGAGATTAATGCAGAACTTTCAAAAGAAAAAGTTTTAGAATTAATAAATAATTATCCTAATGCTCTGATGTTATTTTCATTTGAGAATAGTTATGGAAAACTAAAAACCAAAGTTAAGGCCCCTAAATCAGGTAAGGAGAAACCCAATACTGAACCTAAAGTAAATTACAGTACTTTTGTTACAGAGGATAAAGCGTTCTTAGAAGAATTTGCATTTGATTTTTCAAAAGATTTCAAAGATGCAAAAATTAAACATACTTTTGCAATTGATAAGATAGAAGTTCCAGAGGAATATAAAAATGATCCTAAATTAGCTAGGCAGAAGGCTATTCGTCATGGTAAACTGATTAGAGAAATTATTATCGATGAGAAAAAAGAAATAAAAGAATATTCTTTTTAATTTTATTTTGTTGCCTCTCTGATGTCTGCAGATTTTACTGTTTTTCTTCCTGCATGTTTAGCCATTCTTATTGCTTTTTCACCAATTTCTTCTCCAATCTCTTCAAGTACTTCTCTTAATTTCTCTTTTGCATCAGCTGAAACTCTTACAGCTCCAACCTTCTTAAGCAGTTTTTCCATGGCAGCTGCAGGTAGTACATGTTTTCCTTTTTGCATTTTACCTTTATATTAGCTATAAATTATTTAAATCTTTCTTTTTTGGACCCCAAATGACTAAATGGGGCCTATTTTAAGAGCTTTTATTAAAAAAATTAAAAATAGGTAATAGAGAAGAATATAGAAATGTTTATAAATGGATTAAGATTTTCAAAGGCCTATAAGATATGATTAAAGAATCATATTTAATAGAAATAACAACTTGCTAGGTTCGCAACAGAGTTTGTAGAACCCCTTAGGTGACTAAGGTTCTAAAGCAGGCGAGTGCAGATTAGACGTCTTTAAATCTGCTGTCTCGAGAGAGATATGTAAAAGAAACAGGAAAGGTAGAGGTAATAATATGCCAACAAAACACCACCCACAT
>CAZAKS010000027.1:0-9375 GCA_964485975.1 Candidatus Woesearchaeota archaeon | reverse complement strand
GGTGGAAGTGCTTATCCTATTTATGTAGATGCTGGAGATTCTATTGAGTTAGAGATTTCTGGAATATCTTCTCAAGATGTTGTAGATATAGATAGTAATATTTTTGGACCAAGTAATTGTGATCCTTCTTCAACACCATATAAATGTAGTTTTACCATTGCTATGTCTGATCAGACTGATGAGAGTGCCCATATTTCTATAACTCTTGGTGGTGATGAAAGATTTAATCAGAATTTTGTGTTTACAACTAAGACTGAAGTTGGAACTGCATTACAAAGTACGATGAGTGATTGTAGTAAGTGTGGTGTTTTAGGATTAAGATGTACTTCCACTATCTGCCATAATAATGGAGAGGATTGTTTTTATGAAACTGCAGGTACATTGAATGGTTGTGATTCTTGTTATCATTTAAGTAGTTGTAGTCAGTTAAATGGTGATGAGCATAGGTGTTGGAGTAATAGTGTTTGTTTGAGAGCTGCTGGATTGAGATGTGCTTGGGATAGTAATACTAGTACTTGTGTTAATGAGGGTGGAGGAGAGGTTGGTTCTGTTGGTAGAGATCCAATTTCTGATTATGAAGAATATCAACAACCTCCACATCCATCTAATTTAGCAAGAGTTATTGCAGAGAATTGGGTTTTGAATAGTCCAACTTCTCAACAGAGTGCAGATATGACTACTGATGCTGATAGAGATGGAAATCCTGATGCGGGGAAAGAGCATAGGAGTGTTTGGACTTCACCTTGTTGTGGTGCTTGGACTGGTTTGATTCTTTCTGATGCTGGATTTGAAGAAAAATATTACATTACTGATGTGGGTTACAATGGTATGACTGCACCTTATAATACAATTGGTGAGGTTATTAATGATTGGGGTTATCCTATTGTTATTAATGAGCGTTGCGGTTGTTCTAAATATGATTCACAATGTAATAGTCAGACTTGTGGTAGTGGAGATTATTGTGGTTATGGTAATTTATGTAATACTAGAAGATATGGTTCACATTCATATTTGTTGTTGGGTGTAGGACCGGAGTCTAAGGAGTTTTATTTGTATGAGATTGAGACTATGGTTGGAATTGATGATAATGTAAGACAGGATATGATAGATAGTTTAGATGCTAAAGGAACTTTTTCAAATACTGATGCTCTTTTAGTTGGTTATTCAGGAAGTACTTATGGCACTGTCTTTGGTAAGATTGATATTAATCAATTACCTTCAAATAATAATGGAGAGTTAAGGTGGCCTATTAGGCAGCTTAAACCTTTTGCACCAAGATGAAACTAAAAATTGTTATTGGAATAGTATTGCTTTTGTTAATTGGTTTAGTTAGTGCACAGGATGGTCTTGTGGATGAGATTGATGTTGATGAGAGTGAATATATCGGAGATTGGAATGATGATGATCCAGAGTACTTAGCTTATTTAGCTGAGTCAGAAGGGAAGCAAGGATTTAATTGGACTATATTTTTGATTGTGGTTGGAGGAGTTATTTTATTATTCTTTATCATCATCTTATTATTACCAAAAAAGAATATGCCCTTGAGGCCACAGAGTCCTCCTCAACAACCCCCTCCTTTTAAACAATAAAATGAAAAAAGTTATTATTTTTGGTATATTTGTAATATTATTTTGTGGTTTTGTTAAGGCTTCATCTTATTTGGATTGTGAAGAAGATAGATATACTGTTTCTTCAGATTATGATGCTAAAGTTATTGGTTTTCAAGGGACTAGTTATTTTAATGGTTGTGATTTGTATGTTCAATCTTTAGATTTACAATTACTTATCTTATTTTTGATGGAGCCTTTGATGTTGGAATTGAAGATGAATATCTGAATTTAGAAAGTACAAAAGATCTTTTACAGGAGGGAATTTATTTTTTGAATGGTTATTCAATTACTCTAAAAAAAGGAGTTGAGATTTATTTTGTTGGGGATGGTTGGGTTAGAATTTATTTGGATCCTGGTGAGGAAATAAATATTGATGGTTTGCTTTTTTTTGGTGAAGAGGATAGTTATTTTGATTTTAGGACAAAATATTTAGAAGAAGATGCTTATTTAGAGATTATTTTGAATGAAGGAATTAATATTTTTTCAGAAGAAAGTTATGATGATCTAATTGTTAATAATTATGGATTAGAGTTGTATGAGAATTCTAATGTGGCGTTTTCTGATAATTTTTTAATTTTTACACTTAATGAACAATCTTCTTGTACAAAAAGAAATGAAATTGAAACTGAATTGTTTATATATGATATTTCTAATTCTTTTGATTATTCTGTTAGTCAAGATAAATGTAATACTTTGGTTTATTTGAAAAGTAAGGATCTTGAAGTTTATGGAGATTATTTAAAGGTTTATTCTCAATCACAGGGTAATAATGTTACTTTTGCTTTTAGTGATGAATTTGTAGAGGATTTTTTGATGAGTGGAGAAGATCTTCTTTCGATTAAAAGTAATAACTTAGAGAAGGGAGAGAGTTTTAGTGGGTTGATTACTGTTCAAGAGGATGCACAAGATAGGGAACAGTTGGTTATTTGTGGAAAAAAACTTAATTTGGCAGAATCAACAACGTTGGGAAAGGGAACTGAAATAAATTTTTCTATTAATAAGATTGAAGATGAATGGGTTTGTGATTTTGAGTCTTGTTTTTTTTCTGCTAATTTGGGAGATTCTAGATGTTCGGAAATGTTTTGTTCTTTGGAAGATAGATCTTATGAATTAATTTGTGCAAATCCCTTACCAATCATTACAATAGATGGGGAATTTATGAATGATTTTTCTTATGATGGAGAAGTTTGGTCTTGTGATTATGTTGATTGTTTTGGAACAAAGGCTTATTTACATTCTTATTTTGGTGAGGTGAGTTATTTTTCTGATTTTCAAGGGGGTTATTCTTATTTTGATTTGTTTACAAACCAATTAGGTTTAGAAACGATTGTGGGGTTTAAGAGTTTGAGTTTTGATGATAATGATTGGAATTATGTTTTGGATGTTGAAAGTTTTTCTGTTGGAGAGGTTAGATTTATGCCTCAGGAGGGGGCCCGTATTTCAGAAGGAAGTCTTCTAATTAATTTTAATTCTGGAGTAGTTTATGATCAAAATACTCAAATGGGGTATATTTTGAAAGAGGGAGACAATTACCAATATAATTTTTATGTTGATGATTATGGTAGTTTGGAAAAAATTGATTGTTGTATGGGGGATTACTCTTTTGAAGAGGAAGATTTTTCAGGAGAAGAATTTTTTATTGTTGGATGTGAGGTCGCAGCTATAAAGAATGAAGGTTTTTTTGATAAAGAAGATATATTCCTTTTGGAATCTAAAAGGGAGTGTGAAGTTTATACTGGGTCTTTAGAAGAATTAAAAGAAGGAGAGAGGTTTGTGGGTAAGGGAGAAGTTGAAGAAAGTTTATATGAACAACCCTTTTTAGATTTGAGAGATTCTGTTTATAAAGAGCCAGTTAATACTTGGGGAGCACAACATGTTCCACCTTATCCAGAGGACTTGGCTGAAGCAATAGCTGAAAATTGGTTACGAAAGGGGAATGCTTTTTCTCCAGATATTGTTGCTAAAGCTACAACAGATTATAATGATGATGGTATTTCTGATTTTCCATATAGGTCTGCTTGGTCTTCAATTTGTTGTGGGGCTTGGACTGGTTTAGTGATAACTGATGTTTCTAGTCCAACTAATGGGCAATACTTAGAGAATCATTATGCTGTTGATACTGGTTATGTGGGGAGAGATTCCCCCTATGTTAATTTGAATGAATTTATACAAGATTTTGGATATCCTATTGTGATTAATGAAGCTTGTGGGTGTTTAGGTAGAAATTCTGAAACTTGTGGAGATCATTGTTATAGTGCGCCCTCTTGTGGATATAGAAATAGTGATTATTGTTATAGTTTGAAGCCATATTCTCATTCTTATTTGCTTTTAGGGGTGGGACCAGGAGCACAACAGTTTTATTTGGATCAGTTTGAGAATATGGAAGGAATTAGTGAAAGTGTTAGAGATGATTTGATAAATGAGTTAGAAAGGAAAAATGTGGGTGTGGATGATGCATTACTTGTTGGATGGTCTAGTAAAAGTGTAGGAACAAAATTTTCAGCTATAAACCTCTATCAATATCCTAATGGCATACCTGGAGATTTACGGTGGCCAATTAGACAAGTAAAACCTTTTGAGTTGGCTTAGAATGATAATAAGTAAAATAATAGGAGTTGTTTTGTTTTTAGTTTTATTAGTTAGTTTTGTTGCTGCAGAAGAGGAATATTTAGAAGATTATGAATGGGGGTATGAAGATGATGAGAATTTGGATCCAGAATATGTTGCTTATTTAGAACAAGATGAGGCTGAACATGATGAATATGTCCAACAAAAAGAACTAGAATCTGAAATTATAGGAGATGTTGAAGATTTAGAAATAGAAGCAGAAAATTCACAAGGATTTAATTGGACTATATTTTTGATTGTGGTTGGTGGAGTGATTGTACTTTTCTTTATCATCATCTTATTGTTACCTAAGAAGAATATGCCTTTGAGACCACAGCGTCCTCCTCAACAACCTCCTCCTTTTAAACAATAGATATTATTTTAAACTAAAACTTCTTTGTTTATTTGGTGAAAGCAGTAAAGAATTACAAAAGGAATTTTTGGAAGTATTTGTTAGCAGATTCTTTATTTTTAGGATTTGTTTTTTTCTTAATGGTTTATGCTAAAGGTAAGGTTGAGACTTTTTTTATTTTGTTTGAAGAATATCAAGTTCAATTAGAAGCTATTGAACCAGAATTAATGAACCAAACAGTTACTGGGTTGTTGCAATTTGAACAGATTGCTGATCAGCTTAATGCTTTAGTTACTAATACTTATCTTTTTGTTGTATTTTTGGTTCCTTTGTTAATCTTTTTAGTATTTTGTTTATCACAGAGTTATAATTTTTCATTAGGAATGAATAAAAAGTATAATTGGAAGAGATTGCTTAGGTTTTTGTTATTGGGAATTCCTTTTGTAGCGATATTGTTTTTCTTGTTTAGTTTGTTTTTTGATAATTTTGCTTATTTTCTTTATAGTTGGAATTATTTGGCAATTACTTTAGTATTGGGACTATTGATTGTTGTTGTTTTTTATGTTTGGTTTTATTTATTTGTTAATAAGATTAAATTGAAGTCTTTTAAGGAGATGTTTTTTGCTTTGAAAAGGGTAGGATTGCCTTATTTAGGAATAATATTTTTTGGTTTGTTAAGTTTGAGTATTTTGGGAGTATTATATGTTAGATTAATTACTGATTCTTTTTACCAGTTTATGTGGATTCCTATGATTTTGTTTTTATTGTTGTTTTTGGCGATTATGGGGTATTTTAGGGTTGTTTTTGTGAAAAAACTTTTAAGTTAGGGCTTAAAACTTCTTTTTATGTATGCATCAGATTTAGTTATGGTTAGTAATCTTTTTTCTAGATTGAATCAGAATGGATTGGAAGATGAGTTTAAGGCTTTGTATCCTAGGATACATTTTTTTTCTAAGAAAGATGTTAATGATTATCTTGGTTTGATTAAACATATTGTTGAAGAGGTTAGACCTAAAGCTTTGATCTTGAATAGTGGGGATGGTGGGACACATGTGTTTTTGAGTGTTTTGTTTAGTATGTATGAACCTGGAGATCCTAGAATTCCTCCTTTGGTTGTTCTTCCTGGAGGGACTATAAATGTTCATGCTTCTGCTGTAGGACATAGGGGAGAATTGCTTTCTAGACCAAAAGAGATTATGGAACAGGTTGTTGGTTTGAGGTATTTAGCAGATGGTAATTTAGAGACTCTTACAAGTAATTTATTATCTGTTGATGATGGAGAGGTTAGAAGGGTTGGTTGTACTGTTGCTAATGGTGCAGTTTCAAGGTATTTTGAGGAGTATATTCATGATTCTGGTTTTTGGAAGGCTGTTGGTCAGATTGGAAAGAGATCTTCTGTTTTTGTTTTGTGAGAGTTATTTCAGGAAAGATATGAGTTGTATTTTCCTCTTGAGGAGATGGCTTTTGGTTGGGAAGGTAAAGAAGTTAGAGACAATTTTCATGGATTTGCAGCATATAGTGTGCCTTTTGGTATTGTGGGGTTTCATTTGCCTCATGAAGGAGAAGGGTTACATGTTTTGGCCACTGATTTTAAAGGGAGAAGGAAGTTTTTGAGGAATTTTGCTGGAGGTGTAACTGGTATGGGTTATAATTTTGAGGTTGATGCTTCAATGGATAAATTGATAGTAGAGAACCCTGGAGTTTATGTTTTTGATGGGGATTTATATCATGCTAATAGACTGGAAATAAGTACTATTCCAGTCACTTATGTTAAGCTATAGAAAGACTTATATACTAGAGTATATACTTTTAAATTAGAAAAATGGCAAGAGTTGATTGTATTCATTGATTGTATTTCTGATTTTAATACTTGCCAGACTACAAAACTTTTAAAAAGATTAGATGAAACTATGGAGGATTATGACGGCGGTAGTTTAATGGTAGAATCTAGGACTGTGGCAAACTTTTTGAAAAGTTCGATCAAAAGGTCTTGCAGAAATCCTATGGCGCGGGTTCGATTCCCGCTCGCCGTCCTTTTATTAAAATGGAATTGATGAATGCAAGAGGAACAAGGGATTTCTTACCTGAACAGAAGATATTAAGACAGAAGATAGTTGATGTTCTTAGAGAGGTTTTTGAATTGTATGGTTATCCTCCTTTGGAGACTCCTTTAATTGAGAGGTTTGAAGTTTTGTCAGCTAAATATGCTGGTGGGGCTGAGATTTTGAAGGAGACTTTCAGTTTTAAAGATCAAGGTAAAAGAGAATTGGGTTTGAGATATGATTTGACTGTACCTTTTTCTAGAGTTATTGCTATGAATCCTAGATTGAAGATGCCATTTAAGAGATATCAGATTGGTAGGGTGTTTAGAGATGGTCCTGTTAAGTTGGGGAGGGCAAGGGAGTTTTGGCAATGTGATGTAGATATTGTTGGTGCTAAAGGTATGTTGGCTGATGCTGAAATGGTTGCTATTGCTTCTGAGGCTTTTAAAATATTGGGGATTGATGTTGTAATTAAAATTAACAGTAGAAAGGTTTTAGATGCTGTTATGGTTGAGGCTGGTGTTAGTAAGGGTAAAATTGAAACTGCTATTTTAACTTTAGACAAGTTGGAAAAGATTGGAGAGAAGGGAGTTTTAGCTGAGTTTAAAGATAAAGGGATTGATGGTAAGAAAGTATTGAAGATTGTGAGATCAGGTAAGTTGAAGAATAACAAAGGTTTGGAGGAGTTAAAACAGATTGAAGGTTATTTGAAAAGTTTTGGTGTTAAGAATTATAAGATTGATTATACTTTAGCAAGAGGTTTGAGTTATTATACTGGAACTGTTTTTGAGGCTGTTTGTAAGAAGTTAGATTCTTCTTTAGCTGGTGGTGGAAGATATGATAATATGATTGGTGGGTTTATTGGTAAGGGCGATTATCCTGCTGTTGGAATTAGTTTTGGTTTAGAACCTATTTATGAAGTTTTGAAGAAAAAGGAGAGTAAGAAAACAGTTGTTGATATTTATGTTATTCCTATTGGAACTTTGGGAAAAAGTTTGAAGGTTGTTTCTGAACTGAGAGGTAAAGGAATAAAATGTGATATTGATTTTAATGGAAGAAATATTTCTAAGAATTTGAAATATGTTAATAAGATGGAAATTCCCTTTGCTTTAATTATTGGAGAGGATGAGCTTAAGACTGGCAAGTTTAGTTTGAAAGATATGAAATCAGGTAAGGAAGAGAAGTTAGTTGTTTCTAAAATTATTAAAAAAATTATTTCTTAGATTTTTTTCTTTTTTGATATTGTTTTATAACATATTCTCTAAGTTTTTTTGTTTTTATTTTAGGAATAAATTTTTTGAAATTGATATTTACTTTTAGATCCATATCTTTGAACTTTTTTTCACCAATTTTCTTTCTTAGTTTACTGAATATTTTCTTTTTTCTTTTTTCTAGTCTTTTTAGTTTCTTTAATTCACTATGTTCATCTTCTATTGATTTTATTTGTTGGATATATCCTTTTATTTTTGCAACTTCAAGGATTTTTTTAGCCATAATCATATAACTGTAGTAGCCCTTTATCTTTCCTATCTTTTGATATTGGTGGACAGTGTTTAAATTTTTACAATATAAGGTTTTTATTTTTTTCTTATTGTTAATGTAATGAAGGTTCATGATTATTTCAAGAAGATATCCTCCATCTTTTGGGATTTTTATTTTTTTGAAATCTTCTTTCCAGAAACTTCTTTCTCCACCAAAGTATCTTGCACCATTTGTCCATCCCCAAACTGCATTTCTGTCTCCTTGTCTATCTAAGATTGTCATGTCATATTCCTTGTTTAGAATTAAGTAGAGCATTTTAGAAATGTTTTCATTGGAAAGATGGATGAGGTCTGCATCTATTAAAGATATTAATTCTCCCCTGCTGGCTTTTATTCCAGTTAGGATTGCTGCTGTTTTTCCTTGGTTTTTTTTGTGTTCTATTAATCTGATTTTTGGAAATTTTCTTACTTCTTTTGAAGTGTTATCTTCTGAACCATCATTTACAACTATGATCTCATTGAAGTGAGGATATTTGTTTACTACTTTTAGAACTCTTTTGATGTTTTTTGCTTCGTTCCAAGCTGGAATGATACAGGTGATTAGGGTGGAGTTTTTTACTTTGCTCACTTCTTTTGTGTATTTTTCCATTTTGAAAAAAATCTGCACGGGACAGGGTTCGAACCTGCGTAGGCACTAAGCCACTGGGTCCTAAGCTTGGCCAAGAAATAAAGTCTTTATTCCTTTCCAGCCCGTTTGACCACTCCGGCACCCGTGCATGTACTATTATTAGAAAAAATTTGATTTTAAAAAGGTATCGAAAAATGAAAAAAGAGAATTATCTTTTGGTTTCCTTTTGCCAGTTGTATTTTCTAATTTTGGCTGTTTTACCATAGCCACAACTAGAACAAACATGCTTTATTTTGTGGTAAGAAGGTTTACCACATCTTCTACATCTTATATGGGTAGTCTTTCCAGACTTTCTACCCATGGATGGTGTTCCTTTTGACATTTTTATGCTGGTGAGATTAGTATAATTGTATCTCCTCTAATGAATGCTTTTCCAAGCTTTCTCTTCATTTGGCCATTTTCCCACTCTTCAGCTTCTTCTAGAACAGTGTTAATATGAATGTCAAATGCTTTTAGATTTCCGATTAACTGAACTTTATTTTTTAGTTCAACAATAACTCTCTTTCCTCTTGCTTCGTTTAAAGCGTCTAATGGTCTTTCTGATTCCATCTTTAAAAGCCTCCCAATGTATTTTGAAAAAAAGAGTTCAGTATTT
>CAZAKS010000026.1:0-9572 GCA_964485975.1 Candidatus Woesearchaeota archaeon | reverse complement strand
AATTTTATCTGGGATAGCCTTAACCTTCTTCAAAACTCCATCAACACTCTTCCCCTCCTTACGAAGCTTGTTAACTTGCTGTGAATACTCATTCCTTTTTCTCCTCAAATCATCAACTTCAACCTTTAATTTCCTTATTTCCTCGTCAAGAACTATAAAACTATCTAAAGCCTTCAAAATAGAATCATCCTTCCTTCTTTTATAATCCTTCTTTAAAAAGGCAACATTATCCCTTATAAATTTAGGTTCTAACATAAGAATAACAAACAGAGCTTTCTTTTTAAACATTTTGAAAAGACTACTTTTCAATAATTACAACACAAGCTTTAAATATCAACATAAGTTTCCTATCTATAAAAGAGAGTAAAAAGTAGGTGAGCACATAGGGAGGGTAAAAAAATGTCTAAAAAAAATAAAGAAATTTTCGAAGTTTTCTTCAGAAGAAAGCCAGCTATGATTCTTGTAGCATTAAGACAAAGTAATAAAAATAAATATGGAAGTGTTCTTGCCAAAGAAGTGGATTGCACATATTCTCACGCAGTAAAAATACTTCAAGAAATGGAAAAATCAAAGCTAGTTAGTTTTGAAAAACAAGGAAGAATAAAAACCATTTCTTTAACAGAAAATGGAAACAGAGTTGCTGAACATATCGAAAAGATTAAACAGCTTCTTTAATTTTCTTTTTTTATTACAATAATTCTTATATATCGATAAAACAGAATATATTTATGCCAGATGAATTTCGAAAAGTAACAATTCTCGCAGACTATGCTTCTAGAGAACTTGCTGGCAAAGTTCATAGACTTCTTACTGAAAAACAAATCCCTAATGGCTTAAATCATTTCAACCCTGATGATCTTTATGTTAATAGATTTAGAAGTCGGGAATATCAAATAAGAATAGGTACAAATGTAAGAGGAAGAGATGTCTTTGTATTTATCTCCCCATTAAGTTTAACAGATAGATGGTCTGGAGGTCCAGAAGAAGGGAATTACCTCTACCTCCCCGATAGCCAAATAGTAAAAGCAGATCTAATTGGAGATGCACTAAGTCAGTCTGGTGCTAGTTCAATAAGATTTGTAATGCCCCATCAAACTTATCAAAGACAAGATAGTAAATCAACAGATGCACATACTGGTGAACCCAAAAGAGAACCTCTTTCTGTTAGAGCATTTTCCAGAATAGTATCTGATTACCAATCTCAAGGTGCAAAAATACTTACTGTTTCACCCCATTTCAGACAACTAGCTGCAATTTATCCATCTGGTGGATTAGAGGAAATAACAACAAGAGTTGTATTCTCAGAATACCTAGAGAAAAAATTTGGGGGCAAACTCAAACAACTTGCAGGATTCTCTCCTGATGCTGGAGCTGAAAGATTAGTTATGGGAATCTGTGAAGATGTAGGAATAGTTTACTTTGGACACTGTGGAAAAGACAGAAGTCAACCAGGAGAAGTAGGAGGATTAAGAGTCTATTCTCATTTACCTATAGAAGATATAAAAGGAAAAATAGTAATCATCCCAGATGATATTATAGATTCTGGTGGAACACTAATAACAACAGCAACCCAATTAATGGAACTAGGGGCAAAAAAAGTCTATGCACTAATGGCCCACCCCATTTTAACAGACAATGCACTTGAAAAACTAAAAGATGGAAAATTAAACCTAGTAACAACAGACTCAATCTCTCATGATTTCTCAGGATATCCAAATGTAGATGTTGTCTCCTTAGATTATATTCTACACGAAGCAATAGCCTCAATGGTTTCTGGTGCTTCAATATCAGGACACCTATTCAACTATCAAAGATTTAGAGAAGAAAAACAAAGAAGAAGACTTTGGTAATTAAACTATTAAGTTAAAAGAAATAGCATCATAAATCTTATAAACAACTAACTTTCTAAACTTCTGTTGATGGATATAAGAAAAATTGTAACAGGGGGGTTAAGCATTCTAGCGGGAATTCTAGCAACAGAAGCAACTGCAGAACAAAGAGTACCACCTAATGAAGAGATAAGAATAGAAATGGTCTCTTACAACCCTGCTGAAGAAAGTGATAATATCAGAAGAAGTGCAATTGTTCAAAGAATAGAAATTCTTGAAAGATATGAAGAACATGAACTAAAAAGATTAAGTCTTCTAGATCAAATGCAAAGATTACAAGAAAGAAATCCAGAATATCCGGTAAGAACCATCTCATCTATACAAAGTGAAAAAGAAATGTTTGTCAACTCAACAAGCAGATACTCAGTAGATGAACTAACAGAAAGATTAGCAAGAATTAACATAGACTTAGATTCATTAAGAAGAGCTCAAGATCAAATTAGCCTTGATAATGGAAGCTATCTACTATCTCTAACTCTTGATATAAGAGACCAAAGACCAAGAAGAGCAAAAAAAGTAGAAGCAAACGAAGGAGCATTTCTAGAATATCAAAGAATGTTCGATGAAAATGAAAGACTTGTTGAACTTACAGAAAGAAGAACCCAAGAAGCAATAAGAGACATAGAAACAAGAGATAACACAACTTTCGAACAAATATTTGCCCAATATGGAGAAAATTGGCAAGAACTTCTTCCTACAAATATAAGAATACAAACAAATGCATTAGAAGATAGAAGAGAAGCATTAAGATCTAGATTTATAGCGTACTTCGGAGAAGCTCCAGAAAAGGTAATAGGAGCAAAAAATGGAAGTTCTCATTATATCCACCCACAAAAAGTAAGTGAATTCCTAGCTGAACTAATAAGAACAGACGTTCATGATAATCATGAAAGAGTTCTTACATCTATAGGAAATGAAAGGTATAAAGACCAATTAGAAGCAAGAGCTAGAGAAGATAGTTTAATAACAAGACTAATAGATCAAGATGGAGTTATATTCTTAGATGATAGACAAAAACAAGATTATCAAACACAAATAGATTCAGCAACAAGAAATGAAAAAATAAGATTTATTGGAGAAGTTGGTGGTCTTTGGGGTTATGGGTTAGAAAGAGTAACAGACCAAGAGGCAAGAGAAATTGCAGTCGCTCGTGGAATTGCACCAGTACTACCTGAAACAGTAGTAGAAAACACAACCAGAAATAAAGGTGTAACTCCTCAAGGCAATAATTTAACCATCCAAGAAGAAGAAACAACAGTAATTGTTTATGATACTCACCTAACAGAACAACAAATTCTAGAATTAATCCAAGGATTTGAAGGAAAGGTATATGGAACTCATACAATTAAAGCTGAAGATTTAGAACTAACTCTTTGGAACACTTTTGCAGCAGTAGGAGTATTACATGAAGTTGATGCAATGGGTAAAAGATCAAATGAAAATTTAAGATATGAAATACTTAACCATGGAGAAAACCCGGAAATATTAGGATCCAGCTATGGTAGACATGGAGATAACTCTACAAAAAATACAAAAGCATTAAAAAACCTACTAGCAGGAAAAATAGATCTAAACCTAACGGATAATCAAATCTATGATAGCATGCAAAGACTATCTCAACTAAATAATCCAAATGAAATAGAAAAAATTGCAATGTTATTATTATCAAGAGAAGTAGATTCAAGAAACCTAGAACAAACACTAGCTGAATCAATAAGAGAAAGAGAAAATATATTAGCAACTAATCTTAATTATGAAACTCCTTCATTTGGTCTATCTCTATTGCCAGAACTAAGTCCAAACCAAATCGATTATAATGAAAAAATGGGAAATGTTTTGTCCAACTATGAAAGAAGAGGATCAGGTTCAATAGATCAAGTAGTAGAAGCTGTTAATCATTCAAGAGCTCGGGGAAATGTAGTATCAAGATTCAATAAAAAAGCATTAGAATCTTCTGGAGATATTGGAATGGCCTATAATATAATTGGAGATCAAGAACTAACTTATGATCAAAGAATAGAAGCTCTAGAATCTAGTATTGGAATGTCTGCATCAAGATCCACAATTGGTAGATTAAAAGGTGAAGCAGAAAATTATATCCAACTAGCTGCAGAAGAAGAAGCAGAAGAAACTCTAACACCTAACGAAAGAGTCAGTGTAACTCAACTTGTACAAATAGTTGAAGAAAAAGCAGAAGAAGCAACAAGAGCAACACCTACAACTTATTCAAGTCTAGGAAAAAGAGCAGCTTAAAACCACTTATTCAATCCTTCTTGTTTCTCATCATCCTTACCAAATACACTATCAATCCTATCCTTAACTAAATGAAGAGTCTGTTTCAAATAAGCAGGTAAATGGTATTTCTCAGCTAAATCCATTGCAGGTTCTAAATACTTAACAACACTTCCCTCTGCAATTGTAAAAACTAATTTACCACTACAAGTTAAACACTTTCCAGCCATAGGAGGTCTTCTATAAATCTCATTACATTTCACACACCTAAAACTCTGTTGAGAAAACTTCCTTAAATTACCCTTTATATCTCTCATAAAATGTCTCTCAATAATCAACCTAGCAACATCATCAGTATCAACAGCCCTTAACTTCCTAGCAATTTCCATCTGACCTAAAACTTTCTCCCTCATTGAAGGCAATATCTTATAACTACTAACCCTAACTGCATGATTTATATCTGAAGTATCATGAGTAAACATCATTCCCTCATACTGTTTTTCCTTACCTAAATTATCTCCCAACAATTCAACCTTAACATCCCAAGGATTCTTATACTCCTCTGCAGCCTCATACAACTCCAAAGGATAACTATCAACTATATCCATGTCAAAAACCATGTCATCTACTTCAGAAGGAATTAATTTAGAAGTTAAAACCAAAGGTGCATCTTGTGTAACTCCCCGAGTATTAGGTAAAAATTTTCTTGAAAAATTAAGTAATGTATCTAAAACCAACATACATCCTGCTTCATCACCATCACAATCTCTTCTCATAATACTATGTAAAAGTGGATGAGCATAAAACCCCTGAAGTTTAGAAAATCCAACAATCCTACAAACAATTCCAGCAGAAGTATGGGGACTCATAGCAACAATTAACTTACCAGCTAAATCACTTTTTTTCTTCAAATTATAATAAGGTTCCATTTTATACAACTTAACCAAAGTTTCATCTAAAAAATTAGCAACTCTAAATAAAATCTCATCAGCCCCTAATTCCAAAGCCTGTTTACAAGCAGGTAAAACAACATCTTGACATTTAATCTCCAAAACTTGATCTTCATCAACTAAATCTTTACCCTCAATATCTTTAATATATCCTAATTCTCTTAATCTTTCAATAGTTGTCCCCACTTCTTTAGGTTTAAAATGAGTAATAGGTAATTCAGTCATATCATATCTAACAGTTCCTTCTTTATTCACATTAATTCCATGCTTAGCCCTAATAATCCCTTTAGCTAAATGTTCAGGTAACTGTTCTCTACTACTCAAACCTCGAACTCCTTTAATCAAATCAGGATATTGACGAGAACCCAACCTTTCCAAAGCCTTGTAAAAATAATGTTTTATATCAATACTCTGTTTAAAAGATTTCTTTGTATCAACTTTACATTCACTACAATGTGTTTCAAACATTTCCTTACTACAACCCCTACAATAATATTTTCTTTTAGTTCTTTCACCACAATCTTCACAAATACCATAAATAGTATCCTTATCACATTTAGAACAATAAAACTTAGGAAACTCTGAAGTAACCTTGCCTACTTCTAAAGCAGACTGAAAACACCTTAACCTCCCCCCTTCATCACCAATAGGAAATAAAACATGTGGACTACCTTGCATCTTTCTCATCTTAGCCTTCTCAGGTCTTCCCATCCTAGCCCCAATAAAATGTCCCAACTTATCTTTAATCTCAAACTCCGATAATTCATTAACCATCTCCAAAGGCACATCTCTTTCAACTAAATCTTTCTTAAAATCCCCAAGATTAACCTTCAAAGCCTTAGCAACATCATCTTTAATTACTAAATATTCATTGGAAACAACCTGATGTTCACACCCAATTAATTCTAAAGTTCTTTTAACTGAAAAATCAGAAACTATAATCTTATTCTCCTCTATAACTGAACTTTTCAAAACTTCGTACAATTTAATAAAATCTTCTTTCTCAATAGAATTCCAATAAAATATATACCTTGGATAAAAAGGAACTTTCTTTTCCATAGAATATCTAATAGCCTCATCAAAACTAATATTATAACAATCAATATCTTCACCAACATATTTAACCCACCACTCCTCAACAAAACCTACAGGTAACAACTTATGAGCCCTATTCAAAAAATCTCCATAATTAATTAATATATCACCCAAATAAATTACTTCATCAACATCTTTAATTACTTCTTTTGCTTCTAAATAAGTATGTAAATATTTTACATCTCCATTCTTTAATCTAACAATTGGCCCATCAATAACATCACAACTTCCTAAAGTAGTAGACTTGCCTGGCCTCTCAGTTTTAAACTGTGTACCTACAGCAATAAAATCATCTAGAACAACCATTGAAGCAGGACTAATTCCATCAGCAGAAAAACCACTAACTCTCGCCCGACCATATCTCAACCTCCAACCACCATTCCTTAAAGGATGAGTAATAACTGGCCTACCCGCAACTAAATCCTTAATAAAAGTAAAATCAGGTTTTACTTTCTCCTCACTCTTAACTTTAACTCCTCCCCCTTTAGACTTAACTTCTTTCTGTAAATCAACAAAGTCCTTAACAAACAACCAATCATCCAAACCCATCTCTTCCCCCCATTTATTCAACTGCTTCCAAACCTTAGGAGCCTTCAAAGATAAACACTCTGCCATTACCAAACAAAAACCATTTCTTATTCTATTTGTATCAATCCTAGGCAAATCTTTATAATTACTAACCTCAAACTTTTCAGAAGCATCCCCACCTATCTGCACAGGTAAATTTTTCATTAAAAATGTAATCTCTTCTTCAGATGGAAAATATTGTAAATTAGTAACTCTTTCATGATAATCACAAATCTCTGTATATGCTCTTTTAATCTCTTGATCATCCGCATCATAAACATCATAACCCATCTTCTTTCTAACATGATCTGCAATTAAAACAGAAACACTTGCCCCAGTTCCACCAGCACTTCTTACAGGTCCACCATACATCAAACAAAAATATTCACCCCTACCATCTCTCCTTTTCATAATCCTTAACTCAACAAAACCCTCTAAGGGGGAAGCAACAACTCCCACAGTAACATAAGCAAACCCCACCCTTATACCTACCTCCATTGCTTTCTTCTTACTCTCAAACTTACAAAACTTCTCTTTAGCAACCTCTTCAGCAATAGTCAAAGCAACTCTCCAATCCTGACTCCCATACTTATCTTCTAACTCATGAATTCTCTCTGGAACACCCTTACCAACAATCTCTGAAGCAGCAGAAGCAATCAATCCTTCTACCCTTTCAGCCATATTCTTAGCAAGAGGTATCTTAACTCGAGAATCAGGATCAAAGCCCATAGATTTAGCCTTATTAGCTATATCATAACAATTTAAAACTTGATTATTAATTTCCTCAAAATACCTCTCCATATATTCACTCATTTCAGCCATATTCATTTCCTAGAACAACAATTAATTAAGTATTCATATACTAAAACATTTATATTATCTTCTAACCCTAGAAACTACAACATACAAAATACCCATTACACTTAATATACCTAAAGTTATCCACAATCCATACAACTCAAAGAACCAATCAGTAGATTCTACTTCAGGAGTTTTAAATTCTAAAGGTTTAATATCAAAATCACCAAACTCAAACATACTACCAAACTCATCTTCTTCACCAATAATAAAATCACTTATAGTTTCCTCTTCCTCTTCTTCATCAACTGTAGAACTTCCAACACTTGCCCCTCCACCAGAACAACCAGAACCACCACTATCTCCAGAACTTACAGGTCCTGCAGCCTCTGGATCTCCACTAGCCCAAGTAGAAAACTCACAATAAGGAATCTGCCAAGTACAAAAACCAACAGAAGATTCATCTAAAGCAAGTGTTGCATCATCTCTATTAATACAATTAGCACCACTATCATCACAGTGCCATAACTCACTACAATCACTTGAAGTAGGTATTCTAATCTGGCATGAATCTGGATGAAGATTATTAATTATCTTATCCCTTGTTCCAGAAGCCATTCCAAGCAAAGGTACATCATTAACTGTTGAAGCAATCAAAGCACCATCACTCTGAATATCTCTTGTCTCACTAGTCAAACCAGTTTTAGTTAAATGTACATCATTAAATATAAATTTATTTCCTGAATCATCTGCTAGCATAACATTAGCACTTCTTCCACTTTCATAATCAGTCTTCATTCCAGCATTAGGTCCACAAACTGCATCCTGCACATGTTCATAAACACCATCTGTATCTAAATCATAACTAACAGTCCATCCCTCAGGTGCAGAAATTTTTGTTACAAACTTACAATAAGGACATCTTCCATTACTAGTTACTAACTCTTCACACTTACTCTTAGCAGTATTCCCGTTCTTATCTACAATCTCTAATTTATAATAATAACTTTTACCTGGAGCAAGAGCCTCATCCAAGGAATTAACCCCTCCATCATTATATATCTCTCCCATATGCCACATTTTCAAGCTTTTCATATTATCACTAATCAAACCAGGATCATAAATTTTAGTAGGTGTCCCACTACAAGTAGAGTCAGTACTATAGAAATATAAAGTCCCCTCTGTAGGCCTATCAGAGTTATACATAACCATAACAGAATCAGTATATTCCTCTACTTTTAATCCTGAAATTTTTGGAGCAGAATTATCAACATAACTTGGTGCATTAACACCTACATTCTCACAAACTTTGGACTCTCCACACCCCCAATCAAAACAATCTATCTTATCGTTATTATTATCATCTATCCCATTAAAACAATCTTCATATTCTACATAACCTTTTTGCATCACACTTTCAAACTGTGCACCTCCCCCACCATATTCAAACATACCATCTAATGCAAAATCAATAGAACCAGGACTTACCCACCCCGGCCCTGCAACATCTACAGGAGAACCAGCAACCCCTTCTCCATCAGAAGTAGCAACATAAACCCTCATATCCACCCCTGCATCATAAAGACTAGGATACTTCTCAAGATCCATTTTCTCAACAGCAATCATAGGCCCCATAATCTCTGAACACATCTTAGTATCCCAAGCACTCAACCCAATATCTGCCTTAACTAATTTATTTGATTTACATTTGTATGCAGTAAAAGTATTATCTACTCTTGAACTATCATCATTCCAAATTGAATCTAACTTCAACATAAACTCAAAGCCTTTATTATTAATATCTTCACTTGATGCACATCCTCCTTCTTCCTCACCATCAGTATCTAAATAAACATAATATTTTAAATCTTCCTCACCCTTACCCATAACAACACCATCAAATCCTATTTTCTTATTATTACATATTCCTGCTGCAGCCATATCTGTAACAGTTGCACCAAAACCAAATGCATCACCCATATCTTTTACACCCACCTCACAAATATCTAAATGATCAGTATCATCTCCACAAAAATCACTT
>CAZAKS010000025.1:3154-9829 GCA_964485975.1 Candidatus Woesearchaeota archaeon | reverse complement strand
TATCCAATTCCTTGTAGATCTTATCTTTTACAAATAATTCTTTCACAATTGTAGGAGTTAATGAAGATGTTGCCCAAGTATTAATTATATCACTTTCACCAATAAATTCTTTTCCACCACATTTGGGACACTTACTAACTGGAGCTTTATCTTCTAAAGGATCAACAGGTAAGTCTTTTTCATTAGCAAGAATAACTTCTTCACATTTCTTACAATACCATACTGGAAAGGGTATTCCAAAATAAATCTGCCTCGAGATACACCAATCCCATTGTAATCCACCTACCCAATTATCAAATCTATTTTTCATATGGGCAGGATGCCATTTTACTTTATTTCCTAATTTCAAAAAATCATCTTTTAGATCTAGATATTTGATAAACCATTGTTTTGAATGAATAAACTCTATGGGTGTACCACACCTCTCATGAACATTTACTGCATGAGTAATAGGTTTTTGTTTTAATAATAACTTTTTTTCTTTCATCTCTTTGATTATCTCTTTTCTAGCTTCTTCAATTTTCATTCCTTCATATTTGTCAGCAAGTTTAGTCATCCTTCCCTCTTTTCCAATTGCTTCTTTGATTGGTAAATTATGGGCTTTTTGCCATTCAACATCTGTGCTGTCCCCAAAAGTACAACACATTACAATTCCACTTCCCTTCTCTGGATCAGCTCTCTCATCAGGTAGAATTGGAACTTCAAAATTAAACAAAGGAACTTTAGCCTTTTTTCCTTTATACTTTTTAAATCTTTTATCATCGGGATGGTAGAATACAGCAACACAAGCAGGTAATAATTCGGGCCTTGTTGTTGCAATAATTAAATCATCTTTCCCAACCTTGAAAACAATATCATTAAATGAAGATGAAACATCTTTATCTTCACATTCTACTTGTGAAATAGCAGTCATACACTTAGGACAGTACATAGCAGCAGCTTCTACTCTATACTCTCTTCCAGCTTTGTATAAATCAATAAATGATTTTTGTGAAATCCTCTGACAATGGGGATCAATAGTAGAATATTTTACAGTAAAATCACAACTTATTCCCAACCTTTTCCAATCACTTGTATATTTTGGTTTTAACTCTTTATTAATTGTATCTAAACATAATTTTCTGAACTCTTTCCTATCCATCTTCCTAGCATTAACTTTTTTTGTTTTCTGAATTAAAGTCTGCGTAGGAAGACCATTATCATCGGTTCCAAATGGTTGAAGAATGTTATAACCTCTCATCCTTTTGTACCTTGCAATAAAATCTTGCTGGCTATTCCCGAATGCATGACCCATATGCATTTTACCAGAAACAGTTGGTGGAGGAGTATCTATAGAGAAGATTTTAGCCTTAGATTTAGTATCAAATTTATAGGTTCCATCTCTTTCCCAAATCTCCATCCATTTCTCTTCAACATCCTTAAAATTGTATTTTTTAGGCACTACCATACCATTTCTGATTAAAAAAGCCTAATTTAAAAACCTTTCTACCGATATTTTTATATACTCGCTGGTCTAGTTTAGACATATGAAGGTAACTCCTTGGGAAGTAAAAGGTAATATTAATTATGATAAATTAATAAAAGAGTTTGGAGTTTCCAAAATAGATTCAAAATTATTGAATAGAATTGAAAAACACGCAGGGGAATTACATCATTTTTTAAGAAGAAATATTTTCTTTGCACATAGAGATTTAAAATTTATTCTTGATGAATATGAAAAGGGAAATAAATTCTTTTTATACACTGGAAGAGCCCCCTCTGGGCATACACATATTGGACATCTCATCCCTTGGCTTTTTACCAAATGGTTACAAGATAAGTTTGGTGTAGAACTCTGGTTCCAATTTCCAGATGAAGAGAAATTTGTTTTTAAGAAAAATCTAACTCTTGAAGATACAGAAAAATATACCTATGAAAACATGTTGGATATCATTGCCTTGGGCTTTGATCCTAAAAAAACTCATTTTATTGTGGACACAAAGCATGCCAATCTTATGTATCCTCAAGCATTAAGAGTGGCTAAGAGAATTACATTTTCAACTGTAAAATCGGCATTTGGGTTAACAAATGAATCTAATTTAGGGTCAATTTTTTATACTTCAATGCAAGCGGTTCCAGCTTTTTTACCAAGCGTATTAAAAAATAAAAAAATTCCTTGTTTAATCCCTCATGCTATTGATCAGGACACCCATTTTAGAGTTTCTAGAGATGTTATTCCTAAATTGGGATACTATAAGCCTGCATCAATACAGTGTAGATTTTTGCCTGGTTTGGGTGGAATGAAAACAGATGGAAAAATGGCAGCATCTGATGAATCAACAGCAGTGTATACAATAGATTCTCCTAATGTTGTAAAGAAAAAAATAAATAAACATGCATTTTCTGGTGGGCAAGTAACAGTAGAAGAACATAGGAAAAAAGGAGGAAACCCAGAAATAGATGTTTCTTATCAATGGTTAACCTTTTTTGAAGAGGATGATAAAAGACTAGAACAGATCTACAAAAATTATAAATCTGGGAAATTGTTATCTGGAGAACTAAAGAAAATATTAATTGATAAATTAAATACATTTCTAAAGGAACACCAAGAGAAAAGAGAAAAAGCAAAAAAACAAATAAATAAATTTATTTTTAAATCTTGAAATCTCTGTGTTTTTCTAAACCCTTACAAAATTTCTTCTTTCTTTGGTCGTGAAATTTAAATATATCTAAATTATATAATTTTTTTAAGTTATGATACTTGGAAACTGCTAACTCTCCTTTATGCATATGATTATATTCAATTTGAAGTTTATCCAACAATTTTTTATAGACTTTTCCTTCCCCTTTTTCAGAATTAAAAGAAATACTAATTCTATCAGTAGTTGTATTTTTATTTTGATAAACACAGCCCTCTGCAGCCAAACTTCCTCTTAGAAACCCAATTAGAACTCCATTATCTACAATTTCCCGAGACTTAATTTTTTCAACAATTATGTCTAACAAACCCCATTTTAAAATCTCTATTAATATCGCCCTATTCAAAATTATTCTTGCTGAACCAAAATGCGAAGATTCTTTTTTAGCATGAGCTTTACTTACTGAAATAAATTTGTTAAGTTCAATTGCTAATTCCTTGCTCCAAAAGTTAATACATTTTTTCTTTGTCTTTTCATTTAGTTCTTTGTTTGTACTATAGATTATTTGAACTTTGAAGTCTTCTTGTTTTATATTAATTTTATCTAAAATACTTAGGCAATAGATTAAAGTAGAACTTTCACAGTTAGTTAATCTGAAGCTTCTTATTGAATCACAAGTTGTCCCATCTCCAAAGAAGAAACCTAACAATTCTGCAATTTTAATTTTGTTTACTTTATTTTTTAAGGTTATTTGTTTAGCTCCTCCACCAACTGGATACCAAATGTAAGAAAAATCACTATTTTTTGAGATTATATAAATTGGTTTGCCATGTATAGTTGATAGTGGAACAAATGCTCTTAGATCAATGAATTTCTTATTTAAGTTTATTTTTGGTCTCTTTAAGCCAGATTTTCTTCTAATCTTTTGTATTATCTCTAGCTTGATTTGATCTCCTTTTTTGTATTTTTTAAAGATCTTTTTGGGAAGAGAAATATGAAAATCCTTTCTTATGGGCCTTATAATTTCATTTTCTTTATATTTTATCACAATAATATCTTCAATAGAAAAACCATATTTTTCTCTTTCTTCTTTGTATATTGTAATAACCAAATGGTCTTTCCTTTCTCGAATTTTAGTAGAAATTAACATACTATTTATCTATTTGAAAACTATATAAACTCTGCGCGCACATATGCCGTTGACATATATACTACAGAATATAACTTGCTCTCTTTTAATCACAAAATAGATAAAGAAGTTATGTTTAATTCTTAAAATGAAACAAATTATTTTTATTCATGGTGGGATGACCTTCAAATCAAAAGAAGAATACATTCATTACTTGAAAACAAGAGAAATCCTACTTGATAAAAAGAAATGGCATGGGGAGTTCCTAAAAACTTCCTTACCAGAATACCAAATAATAAAACCAAGAATGCCCGGACAAAAAGGTGAAGGTGGACCATCAGCAGAAGATTTAGAAGGACTAAGATCTGATACAGAAGCATTAGAAGAGATTGAAGATTTAGTTAAGAAGTATGATGACAAAAGATTAGATGCCCACTTCAAAGTAACTGATGACGATAAGGCAGTATTTAACATTGATATGACTCTAGATACAGAAGATCTTATCCAAGTTAAACCAGTAGAAACCTACTCTAAAGAAGCAGATATAACAGTAGAAATAGACTTTGACTACATGTACAGTCTAATTGAAACTATGGAAAAAGAAATGATAGTAGAAAGTCCAGAGTGGAGTTCAAAAGATTTTAGTAATGGAATAAAAGGTGCAGTTACAAAGGGAAAAATGACTGGAAAGATAGCAACAGGAATAACAACTGGAAAGATAAAAATAAGTCCTTTATCCGAAGTACCGACAGCAACTAAGTTAATGCAACATATGTTTGAACATTAAGGAATAACTTCAACACCATTGAACTTTAAATGTTCAAAATCTTTTTCTTTTATTATTCCACCATTCAATAGTTCTTCAACAACAGATTTTTTACTTTTCAATTTTTTTATTAAGAATTTAATTGTACCACATAATTCATTGTAATCTTCTTTTTTCCATAGTTTAGTAATATTAGAATACAAACATCTACCTCCACAATTGTCTAAAACATCACAAGAAATACAGGGTTCTTTAACATAGACTTCTTTAAGTTCCTGACAACCAAGCTCCCCACAGTAAAACTCCTTAAAACCACACATTATAGGACAAGGTGCAATCTTTCCATTAGTTGCAATAGTATAATTAGCATACCCTGAACCACACCTTAGTTTTGATTTCTCATTTTTTAATAAAGAATCCATAATTACTAAGAAAGGATACCATCTCTCTACTTTTCCTCTTTCCATTCTAAATACCCATTCATCAACTAATTGGTCTATCTGTTTGTTATATTCTCCCAACCATTCAGTTCTTTCCTCAAAAAACATAGCATCTAATTGCCAATGGATACTATCAAAGTGGTTACTCAACCATAAAACTTGTTTGTAGACATTTGAACCTCTTGTGATTGTCATCCTTGCAATTAATTCACCCTTAAACTTTTCTTTAATTAAATTAACATTGTCCATAACTTTCTTGAATATTCCTTTACCTCTGTTTTTATCTGTTATTTCTTCATCTCCATCAATAGAAACCAAAATAGTATGAAATCTTTCAATATAATCTCCTAATTGATCTAAGAACAAACCATTAGTTTGAGTCATAAATCCTTTACATTCAACACTATCAATAATCTTCTTAATATCTTCAATAGCTAACAAAGGCTCTCCACCATAAAATGTAATATAATCTTCTTTAGTAATAAATTTCTTTAATCTTTCAATATCATAAGAAATTCTTGGTGGTAAGCAATAATCAATATTTTCCTCAACTTCAGTAAATTCCTCTCTAATACAATACTTACATTCTAGATTACATTCAGTACTTGTTATTACATGATAAAACATTATTCTAAATCTCCTACTCTTCCAAAATCATAAATTTTATCACCGACGATAAATACTTCAAATTTACTCAAATCTTGATCTAAATAAGGACTTAAAATATCTTCTCTTAAGATATTACTTCCTTCTGTAACTAAGTTAAAAGAAGGCAGGACTAAAAGAGATTTATATTCAAACTTTCCTTTCAAAAAACATTTGTAAGTTTCAATCCTACTATCTTCCTTTAAACCCACAGCTGGATGTTCATGTCCAATAATAATCACCTTTGCATCTTCATGAATGATCTTATCTCCATGTGCAATTAAAATATCTCCTACCTTGTAAAAATCTTTTAGTTTTAAGTTCTTTTTTTTAGCAATAGGCCCCAAAATAGTATCATGGTTACCTCTAATCAAAATAATATCTTTGCATTTCTTCTCTAAGATTTCTAACAACTCTAAAGTTTGACTCCATTCAGTATTAGAAATTATTCCAAATTCATGTTTTAGGTCACCATTGATTACAATTTTATCTATTTCAAGATCTTTTAGAATAATCTCGAATCTTTTCTTTAAATCCTTAAAACCAAACCTGGGAACTAATATCCCTTCTTTGTTCAAAGCTTCATCCATCCCTATATGAGTATCAGAAATAATCAGAATTTTCTCTTTAGGCAAATACAATGCCAAATCCTTAATTTCAATACCTTCATAAATTTCCATTATTATTAAGAAAAAAATAAGCTTTTTTAACCTTTACCCTTGCCAACATAATTCCCTGGGCCATGTCCACACTGAGTTTCATATAAACCATCAAAAACACGCGAAAGGGGCACAGTAAAAGATAAGTCTAATTCTCCCTCAGCATAAGATCTTGCCCTTTGTCTAACATAAGGCCTAACTCTTGCTCTCAATCCACTAAATCTCTCTTTAGTCCTATCCAATCGATTTCTAAACCTTCTTGTTCGGTTATTTATACAACCCTTAACTCTCCTTCCCAAATCTGCAACTAAAATTAACCTATAAGACATAAATAAGAAAAAACTAACATAGTTTAAAAAGATTTCTTAAGTGCAATCTTAGCCTTAACCATCTGGTGCATCCTTTTTAGGAAATCCTG
>CAZAKS010000025.1:0-3144 GCA_964485975.1 Candidatus Woesearchaeota archaeon | reverse complement strand
AATTAGATTCAAAGCAAAGGGTGAAGGAACATTAGTAGTAACTTCTTTAATCTTAATATCTTTTCTTTCAATCTTCTTCAAAACTTCAAAAGCATTATGGACATCCATTAAATCTTCTATAACTTCTCTTCTAGCCTCTTTCAAGATAAAAAAATCATTAGAAATTCTCCTAACTGCACTCATAAGTATCATAGAACTAACTTGTTGCCTTCCAACTCTCTTTCTTTTTCCACCATAATTCCTTAAAATCATCAAGGATCTTCCTGCACAATGTCTAAATCTTCTTTTCAAAACTTCTGATTTATCGACTGCATTTTCCAAACCTTTGATAAATTCTTTACTCTTGACTAACTTGAAAGCATCCATAACATTTATGTTCTTATCATAAGCAACATAAAAGCCATTATCATTAATTCCAACTTCAACAGTCTTATGTTTACTACCCAAGATGGCATAGCCTAATACTCTGGACAAAGCATCATTAACTCTTCTTCCAAATAAGAAATGGAAGACAGCATACTTTCTTCCAGTTTCATCAGTGTAATGTTCAATAGTCAATTTCTTTGAATGAGGAATACCAATATAATCGTGTTGATCTTTAAAATAATTGTACAATGCTTCAGCCGCGACATCATCAACATATAAATATTTATGGACAAATTTTAAGATCTCTTTCTTACTCACTTTTTTCCTAAACTTTTCTTCCATCAATTGCCTAAAATCTAAAATACCACTTGCCAAGTCATAGGACAAAGGTAACCTTTCTGAATACCAGGCAGGAACAGTAGGTCTCTTACCTGAAACAGGAATAACTTCCGCAACCATACCTCTGGAGAAATTAAATTGATATGTACTCCCTCCTAAAACAAAAATATCTCCTCTCTTCAACTTCTCTAAAAAACCTTCTTCAATAACACCAATTTTCTTACCTTTGAATTTAACTCTAATACCTTCAGAATCAGGAATAGTCCCAATATTTGTCATATAGATAACTCTTGTCATCCTTCCTCTCTTGCCTATCTTATTCTCCTCCTTATCCCACCAAATCCTCGCATAAATATACCTTTCTTCTAAAGAAGTAAAATTACCGGCTAAATAATCTAATGCATCATTAAAGTCCTGTCTTTTCAAAGACTTAAAACAATAACTTCTCCTAATCATCCTATACAATTTTCCAACATCCCATACTTCTTCTAAAGCAATACCTAAAATCTGTTGAGCAAGAACATCCAAACAATTTGTAGGAATATGGACCCTATCTATTTTCTTCTCAATAGCATGTTTTAACAAAACTGAACACTCAACTAAATCATCTCTTTCAAGAACAACAAATCTACCTTTAGCAGTTTCATGTAATGCATGCCCAGATCTTCCAACTCTCTGTATAGCTCTCGAAACACTTTTTGGAGAACCTAAACAAATTACTAAATCAATTGAACCAATATCCAAACCTAATTCTAAGGAAGTTGAACAGACAATTGCTTTCATCTTCCCATCTCTTAGTTTTTGCTCCATCTCAAACCTATGCTCTTTTGATAATGAAGAATGGTGGGCACCAATCAAAGCACTTTTAACATGAGGGGGATTTTCTGCAATCTCATAATAATTCTCTGGAAACTTATCCTTCAAATGATGAACAACTCTTTCAGTAGCAGCACGAGTATTTGTAAAAATCAAAGTAGTCTTATGTTTTTGTATTAGTTTATCTATCAATCTATACATAGACTTATTTATGTTTTCAAATGAAGTATTTACTAAATCATCAACCGGACTTAAAACTTTTAGATCCATTTTTTTAAGATACTGGACATCAACAACCTTACACTTTCTTCTTTCTCCAACCAAAAATCTTGCAACCTCTTCTAAAGGTGCAACAGTAGCACTTAACCCCACCCTACACATTCCTTTGGCCAGTCTTTGTAACCTTTCTAAGGATAAAGATAAATGAACTCCTCGCTTATTTTCAACTAAAGAATGAATTTCATCAATAACTACCCATTCAACATTGTAAAATCTCTCTCTAAATTTAATTGAAGATAAAACAATAGCTAATGATTCAGGTGTTGTAACCAAGATATGGGGTGGATTCTTCAACATCTTTTGTTTATCTGCGGCAGTTGTATCTCCAGTTCTAACTGCAACCCTAATTCCTAAATCTTTCCCAGCAATTTTCTCCATTTCATGAAGTGGTTTAATCAAATTCTCAAAAATATCATTATTCAGTGCCTTAAGAGGAGAAATATAAACACAATACACTTTATCTTCTAAGATTCCTTTTTCTGAACTATCTACTAGTTCATTCAAAATAGATAAGAAAGCAGTTAGAGTCTTACCAGATCCAGTAGGAGAAGAAACTAAGATATTATTTCTAGAATGGACATCCATAACAGCATATCTTTGGGCATCTGCAAAATTCTTAAACTTAGATTTAAACCATTTCTTCACAATGGGGTGTAGTAACTTATAAATCTCCTTTTCTGAATCCTTTTTCTTCTTAATTTCTAACATTTTAAGACATTTAGTTTTTAACTTAATAAATCCCACGCGCTAACGCCTCTGACTTATATACTGGAATATATAAGTCTTACTATATTACTTATTAGAATTAGCTTTTTTCTTCTTAGCCTTTTTCTTAATTGGTTGTAATTTTTTCTTTAACTTATTCATCTCAAACTTAATTCTCTTCTCAACACCCTCATACTCATTATCAAATTTCTTAAATTTAGCTCCCCATTTCTCTTGAAAACACAAGTACTTAATCTGATCTCTTAGTTGAGGATTTTTTGTATCATCAGAATGGCCCAAAGTAAGTATAATCTCTGGATCTATATTATCTGGTATATCTAATAGTCTTTGCACCTTTTCATTATCAAAAGCACCAACCCAACAAGTACCCAATCCAGCGGAATGAGCAGCTAACATTATAGCATAAGCAATAGCTGCACAGTTCTGTATAGAATACATCTTCCCCATAACTGGATAATGATCCTTAACCTTATCATAATCATTACAAATAACAATATGTACTGGAGCTTCAACCATCCAATATTGTTCCATAGAAGCCTCAGCTAACTGCTGTCGCATATCAGACTCTGTTACAATAATCAATCTCCAATTCTGCAAATTACCTGAAGAGGGGGCATG
>CAZAKS010000024.1:0-9832 GCA_964485975.1 Candidatus Woesearchaeota archaeon | reverse complement strand
AAAATCACATTAAGAAAAAAAGAAGCTAACGAAGTTTTACAAAGATTACTAAATGCTATTGAAAATAGGTTAAGTAAAAGAGCTTTTGATAATGCAGGAAATCTTTCATTTGGAGTTCCTGAATATTTAGAAATCCCTAATATGGATTATATTCCTGAAGTTGGAATTATTGGATTAGAAGCAGCTGTTACATTAGAAAGAGCAGGATATAGAATTAAAAAAAGAAGTCAAAAAACCAAAAAAATTCCAAGTAGACATAAAATTAGTAAAGATGAATCAATTTCATTTGCTAAAGAGAAATTAAATGTTAAAATCAAAGAAGAAGTGGAGGATGAAGAATGACTGCTGGAAGTTATAAAAAAGTTTTCAAACAATTAAGAAGTAAGCCAGTAAAAATGGCTAAATTCATTAAACATAATGCTCCTAAACCAAGAAAGTTTGGCGTGAA
Source organism: Candidatus Woesearchaeota archaeon (assembly GCA_964485975.1). GTDB lineage: Archaea > Nanobdellota > Nanobdellia > SCGC-AAA011-G17 > GW2011-AR17 > JABHZQ01. The sequence continues at coordinate 9,384 of CAZAKS010000024.1, read as the reverse complement.
TAGTAAACCATGCAGATTGTGTGGAAGAGTTGGTGGACATATACAAAAATATAACCTTAACTTATGTAGGCAATGTTTTAGAGATCATGCAACAAAGTTAGGTTTTAAAAAATACTACTAAAATGGCAATGAATGATACATTAGCGGGAACATTGAACAATATACAGAATGCTGAGACTGTTGGAAAAGGCAGTTGTAGAGCTAGTCCTGTATCTAAAACAGCTAAAAAGGTTTTAGAGATCTTTAAAGATAATCTTTATATTGGAGAATTAAAAATTATTGAAAATGGTAAAGGTAATGTCTTTGATATTACTTTGATTGGAAGAGTAAATAAATGTGGAGTTATTAAACCAAGATTTTCAGTTAAATTGACTGACTATGAAAAATTTGAGAAAAGATTTTTACCTGCAAAGGACTTTGGTTTGATAATTGTTTCAACACCAAAAGGAATAATGACTCACATTGAAGCAAAGGAAAAAAGACTAGGAGGAAAGCTACTGGCTTTTGTTTATTAATATGATTGAAGCACGAAGGTTGATAAAAGAAATTGAAGTTCCAGAGGGTGTGGAGGTTAAACTAGAAGAAAATATATTAACTTTTAGTTCAAATGGAAAAGACCTTAGTAGAAAATTATTTTATCCAACACTTAATATTCAAATAAAAGAAGGCAAGGTTTTGATTGAACCTAAAAAGTTTTCAAAAAGAGAGAAAAAAATAATCAATACATTCCAAGCACATATCTTGAATATGATTAAAGGTGTGCAAGAAGGATGGGAATACAAAGTAGAAATCTGCTCAAGTCATTTCCCAATGAATGTTAGTGTAGAAGGAGATATGATTGTTGTTAAAAATTTCTTTGGTGAGAAAGTACCAAGAAAAGCAAAGATTATAGATGGAGTGGAAGCAAAGTTGGAAGGGAATATTATTATTTTGAAAGGAATGGATAAAGAGAAAGTTGGCCAAACAGCAGGTAATTGTGAAAAGGCAACACGTATCACAAATAGAGATAAAAGAAGATTTCAAGATGGTTTATGGATAACTTACAAAGCTGGAAAGGATTTAATCTAAGATGGTAGATAAAAAAATGTTGGAACTGCGAAATGAGAGGAAGGCAAAGAAGCCAGACTTTGTTAGACAGGAAGCTTGGAGAAGACCTAAACTGACTATAAAGTGGAGACAACCAAAGGGTTGTCAATCCAAATTAAGGAAAAAATATAGAGGAAAGAGAAAACAACCCTCTTTGGGTTATTGTTCACCTTCAGCAGTTAAGGGATTAAATAGAGAAGGACTAAAAGAAAGATTAGTATATACACTAAAAGATCTTGATGCTTTTGATGTGAAAACTGAAATTATAATCATTGGAAAAATAGGTGATAGAAAAAGAGTAGACATTTTGAAGAAATGTCTTGAAAATAAATTTAGAGTAGGTAATGTTAAGGATGTTCAAAAATATATCACAAATGTTGAAGAAAAACTAGCTAAGAAAAAGAAAGATACAAAGGCTAGAGAAGATAAAAAAGAAAAAGCTAAAGAAAAAGCCTTGAAAGCTAAAGAAAAAGATGAAAAGAAAGAAAATTTAGATGAGAAACTAGAAGATAAAAAAGAAGAGACTAAAAAAGGCGAAAAAAGTGATAAAATCAAAGTATTGGAGAAAGGAGAATGAACATATCAAATCAAAGAAGGATTAGTGCAAAGTTACTAAAGGTTGGAATTCACAGGGTTTGGTTTGATAATAGTAGATTAGAAGAAATAAAAGAAGCTATTACTAAAGCAGATATTCAAGCACTGATCAGTCAACTTGCTATTCAAAGAAGACCTTTTAAGGGTACATCAAGAGTTAGAGCTAGAAAAAGAGCTATGCAGAGAAGGAAGGGAAGGCAACAAGGGGATGGACATAGAAAAGGAAAGGCTACTGCTAGATTATCTAGAAAAGATAAATGGATGATTTTAGTTAGAAATCAAAGAAACTTTATTAAAGAATTGAAAGAAAAACAATTGATTGAAATAAGTACATACAGAAACCTTTACCAAAAGGTTAAAGGGGGGTACTTTAGAAGTAAGAGACACATTAAATTATACTTAACAGAACAAAAATTATTTAAACAAAAATGAAAAGGCAAAAATTTGTAAAATACAGAAGGAAACGAGAAGGAAAAACTAACTATTCCAAGAGACTAAGAATGTTAAAAGGAAATAAAGTTAGATTGGTCGCTCGTAAATCTTTAAAGTATATAACTGCACAGCTTATCCAATTTAATCCTAATGGAGATAAAGTTTTAGTTGCAGCTAATACAAAAGAATTGAAAACCTATGGATGGAAAGGATATGGAAGAAATGTACCAGCTGGATACCTGTTGGGTATGTTAATTGCAAAAAAAGCTAAAAAATCAAATGTTGGTGAAGCATTATTTGATATTGGATTGAATAATACAACTAGTACTGTTTTGTTTGCAATTTTAAAGGGTGCGGTTGATGGTGGATTGAATATGCCCCATAGTGAAGAGCTTTATCCTAAGGAAGATAGAGTAATTGGTAAGCATATTTCAGAAGAAATGGTCAAAAACTTTAATGATGTAAAAACTAAGATAGAAAAGGAGGAGGCCTAAATGGTAAGAGACAAATCAAAAAATAGATCTGGAAAAAAGGGAGAAAGTGGAATTAGTCAAGACAAAGGTTTTGATATGGAAGCTTGGCAACCCAAAACAGAACTAGGAAAGAAAGTTAAGAAAGGGGAAATCGTCAATATTGATGAAGTGTTGGATAGGGGCCAGAGAATTTTAGAGGCTGGAATAGTTGATGCTCTTTTACCTGATCTACAGGCAGATTTAATTGAAATTGGACAATCTAAAGGTAAGTTTGGTGGAGGAAAGAGTAGCATTTGGAGACAGACTCAGAAAAAATCTAAAGAAGGAAATAAACCTTCATTTGGTACTGTTGCTGTTGTAGGAGATGGAAATGGTTATGTTGGAATTGGTAGAGGTAAAGCTAAAGAAACTGTACCTGCAAGAGAGAAAGCTACTAGACAGGCAAAATTAAACTTAATTAAGATCAAGAGAGGCTGTGGCTCATGGGAATGTGGTTGCGGTATGGCTCATTCAATCCCATTTAAAGTAGAGGGGAAATGTAGCTCTGTAAGAGTTGTATTAAGCCCTGCTGCTAAAGGTACAAGATTATGTGCTGAAAAAGAATGTCAAAAGATTTTGAAAATGGCAGGATTAAAAGATGTTTATGCAAAGAGCTTTGGTCAAACAAAAACTAAGTTGAACTTGGTTTATGCTTGTTTTGAAGCAGTTAAAAAATTATCAACTATGAAGGTAAATGAAAAAGATGTTAAAAGGGCTGGAATAGTTGGAGGAAGAAATGAATAGAATTGTTATTATAAGGATTAGAGGAAAAAACCATGTTCAGAAAAAGGTAGCTGATACTCTAAAGATGTTGAGGCTGTATAAACCTAATGGTTGTGTTGTTGTTCCTAATAATCCAGTATATCTTGGAATGATAAAGAAAGTTAAAGATTATATCACTTGGGGTGAAATCGATCAAGATACTTTTACTATGCTACTTACTAAGAGAGGAAAGATTATGGGTGATAAGCCACTTGAAGAAAATTATCTAAAAGAAAAAACAAAATTAGGATTTTCAGAATTCATAAAAGAATATTTTGAAGGAAAGAAGGAACTAAAAGATATTCCGGGATTTAAAACATTCTTTAGACTATGTCCACCTTCAAAAGGATATGAAAGGAAGGGTATTAAGAAACCATTTAGTATGGGTGGTGCCCTTGGATATAGAAAAGAAAAGATTAATGATTTAGTCAAAAGGATGATGTAAGATGAAACATAAGACTAAGAAAGATAGAAAATTAAGAGGAAGTAAAACTCATGGTTGGGGTAGTATGAAAAAACATAGGGGAGCTGGAAATAGGGGTGGAAGAGGAAAGGCTGGAACTGGAAAGAGAGCAGATACTAAAAAACCAACAATAATTAATTTATTTGGTAATGATTACTTTGGGAAAACTGGTTTTACTAGTAAAATGAGGAAAACCGTTATTAGTATTAATTTATGTGAAGTGCAAAACAGGGTGGATAAAGGAATTCTAACAAATACTATTAATCTAAAAGAATTAGGTTTCAATAAGTTGTTAGGAAAGGGCAATATTAATGGTAAATTTAACATTACTGTGGAGTCTGCTTCAAAAAAAGCAATAGAAAAGATTAAAAAAGCTGGCGGTAATGTAGAATTATTAACACCAAGTAAAGAAGAGTAAAAATGTCTTTTTTAAGCAATCTAAGTATGAACCTGCCAGAGGTTAAAGGACCTCTGCAAAAGAAGCTGTCATTTAAAGAAAAGTTAAAGTGGACTTTGATTGTTCTTGTTGCATTCTTTCTTCTAGGTATTGTTCCATTGTATGGTCTTGGTGAAAATGCTTTATCCCAATTTGAATTTTTATCTATTATTTTAGGGGCTAAGTTTGGTTCTATTATTTCATTAGGTATAGGGCCTCTTGTTACTGCTTCTATTGTATTACAATTATTGAATGGGTCAGGTATAATTAATTTTGACTTGACTACTCCTGAAGGTAAAAAGAATTTTCAAGGTTTACAGAAATTGTTAGCTTTGTTCTTTATTATATTTGAAGCTTTTATCTATGTATTTATGGGTGGTTTGGCACCGTCTGCAACTTTAGCTCCAAGTGCATTTTTAACAATGCAATTTATTTTAGTTGGACAGTTGATTTTGGGTGGAATATTAATTATGTTTATGGATGAAGTAATAAGCAAGTGGGGATTTGGTTCAGGTATTTCCTTGTTTATTGCTGCAGGAGTTTCATCTGAGATTTTTATTAGAGCTTTCAGTCCTTTGACAACAGCAGGAACTTGGGCTTTTGGTTCTGGTCAAGCTCCAGTTGGAAAGATCTGGGTTTTATTCCAAAGTTTAGCAGGAAGAAATCCAGTTGGTGCTCTATTAGCATTCTCTGCAATATTAGCAACTGTAGTTGTTTTTATTATGAGTGTTTATGCACAAGCGATGAAAGTTGAGATTCCTTTGTCATTTGGTAGGATTAGAGGGCATGGAATAAGATGGCCCTTAAACTTTATTTATACATCTAACATTCCAGTTATTTTAGTTGCTGCTCTATTAGCTAATGTCCAATTATGGGCAAGATTACTTGAAAATTGGGGGTGGGCTATTCTCGGTACCTTTTCAGGAGGAACACCAGCCAGTGGATTTGTTTTATGGGTTTCTCCACCAAATTTAATTGAAAAAATAATTACTGGGGGAATTGTACCTATTGACTTTGCTCATGCTGCTGTTTATGTTTTATTGATGGTGGGTGGAGCAGTTATATTCAGTTTATTTTGGGTTCAAACTGCAGGAATGGATGCTAAGAGCCAAGCTAGACAGATGATGGCATCTGGTTTACAAATTCCAGGTTTTAGAAGAGACCTAAGAGTATTAGAAACTGTTTTAAACAGATATATTATGCCTTTAACTATTATGGGTGGAGCTTTGGTAGGAATGTTGGCTTCAAGTGCGGATTTATTAGGTGCTTTGAGTTATGGAACAGGAATACTATTAGCTGTTATGATTATCTATAAACTATATGAGGAGATTGCTAATCAACACATGATGGATATGCATCCTGCGTTGAGGAAAATGATGGAAAAATAATGGCTTGGAATTCGTTTTTAGATCCCTTAATGGGACCAGTTATGAGTTTACCTAATCCTTGGAATCTTTTATTGATTAGTTTTATTCTTACAGCTATAATTACTTTATTGTATAAATTTCTGACTGATCAGAAAATGATGAAGGAACTTAAAGCTGAAATGAAGGGATATCAAAAAGAGATGAAAGACTTTAAAGATGATCCTAAAAAAATGATGGAAGTTCAGAAACTGGCTATGGAAAAGAACATGAAATATATGTTACAGAGTTTAAAGCCTACTTTGTTTACATTTATTCCAATTATATTTATTTTTAGTTGGTTAAGAACTTATTATACAGATCTAGGTAATCCTGATGTGTTATTAAATCTAGGATGGATTTGGATCTATATTATATTCTCTATAATTGTAAGTCTAACTCTTAGAAAATTGTTGAAGATTCACTAGAGAGTCTTTATTTAGTAATTCTGCAATAAAACCAATAATTTAGATTTTTATTTATAAGCTTTTTTGATAGGACGAAAGGTTTATAAAGGGAACAAATTTTTGTGTGTGTATGCCAAAAGCAAGATTACGAAATAAAACATTTAGAAAAGTTAGGGTTAAAGTACCTACTGGTGTGACTACTCACTATAAGAGGAGAACTCCTGGAAAGGCAAAATGTTCTAAGTGTGGAAAGGCGTTATTAGCAGTGCCAAATAAGATTCCATCTAAGATGCAAAATATGCCTAAAACAGCTAAGAGACCAGAAAGGCCATATGGTGGAAATTTATGTTCTAAATGTATGAGGATAGTTATTAAAGAGGGAATTAGAAAATGATAGAGATTGGAAGAGTTTGTGTTAAGATTGCAGGCAGAGATGCTGGAAGGAAGGCAGTTATAATTGATATTCTTGATGATAATTATGTTATGATAGATGGAGAAGTTAGAAGGAGAAAATGTAATATTGCACATTTAGAACCCCTAAAAGAAAAAGTTGAAATTAAAAAGAATGCTTCTTCAGATGATGTTTGTAATATTTTAAATATTAAACCAAAAAAAAGTAAACCTAAGAAAGAGAAAACAGAGAGACCAAGAAGAAAGAGAATTAATAAAAAAGAGTTAGCAAAAGAGGAAGATAAAAAGGGAAAGAAAGCTAAGAAAAATGAATCAAAATAATGTTCTTGAAGGTTATCAAAATATGCAGGAGTTCAATAATCAACTTCAAGCAATGCAACAACAAATAGATGTTCTTGAAAAACAAACTGTTGAATTAAATACTGTGAAAGAAGGCCTTGATAGTATTGAGCAATGTAATGGTGATGAGGAAATTTTAATTCCATTAGGTTCAGGTATTTTTTTGAAGGGTGGAATTAAAGATAAAGCCCAAGTTACTATGAATGTAGGTGCGGGGATTGTTGTAGAGAAAAATATTTCTGGAGCCTTGAAATTGGTTGAAGAACAGATTGTAAAAATGGGCAGTTTTAAAGAAGAATTGACCAAAGAGATGGGTGAAATTTCTATGAATCTGCAAAAATTGCAACTAGAGATGCAAAAAACACAGAAAGAATAGATAAAAGCTTAAATATTTCTTTTAATTCTTGTGATTATGGTTGATAGCACATACCTCAGATTCTATTCTAGGAAAGAAGTTCAAGAGAAAATCTTAGAATTAGCTAAAGATAGAGAGATTGGAGTTATGTTTAACCAAGGGTTTGGTAAGAGACCAGATATACTTCAGTTTCCAGGAGATATTATGGAATTGGCAAGGAAAGGAGCTACTTCTTTTCATGTATCTGAGGAGAGATGGAAAGAACCCTTAGATTTAGTGCCAGGTATGACTAAGAGAAGTCTAGATGAAAATAGAAAGGGGTGGGATTTGATCTTAGATATTGATACTATTTATTGGGATTATGCAAAATGGACCGCTTATTATCTTATAGAGGCTTTAAGATTTAATGATATTCACTCTATTTCTGTTAAATTTTCTGGTTCAAAGGGATTTCATTTAGGTGTTCCTTTTGAGGCTTTTCCCGACGAGGTTAATGGTATTGAAACAAAAAACTTGTTTCCAGATGGGTTAAGAGTTATTGCCCTATACCTTCAAGAAATGATTAGAGATATGTTGGTAACAAAGATTTTAGAGAAAAATAATATTTCCGGTTTAATACAAAGTACAGGTAAGAAAAGAGAAGAATTAGTTAAAGATGGAAAATTAGATCCTTTTGTTTTAATTGATATTGATACTGTTTTAATTTCTAATAGGCATTTGTTTAGATGTGCTTACTCTCTTCATGAAAAAACCCAATTAGTTTCATTACCAATAGATTTGGATAGTGTTTTAAAATTTGAGAAAAAATTTGCAGAACCAGATAAAATAAAAGACTTTAAGGGTTTTTTGGAAAGAAAGAATGTGAATAAGAATGAAGCTAGAAACTTATTAATTCAAGCATTTGATTGGCATTCTAGACAGAATCTAAAAAATAAATCTGTTGAAATTAAAGAAAATAGAGAGTTTAAACTTCCAGAAAATGCAATTGATGAAGAGTTTTTTCCTGCATGTGTTACAAAGATCTTAGAGGGAAAAATGGAAGATGGGAAGAAAAGGGCTTTGTTTATTTTGTGTAATTTCCTTAGAAAGATGGGATGGAAATGGGTAGATATTGAAAAAAGAGTTAAAGAATGGAATGCAAAGAATCCTGAACCTTTGAAAGAAGCTTACCTTCAAGGGCAAGTATCATGGCACAGGAAAAGAAAGGATGGAATTTTACCTCCAAATTGTTCAAATTCAATGTATTACAAAGATCTTAGGATTTGTTGTAATAGTAAAGTTTGTGAGAGATATAAGAATCCTGTAAATTTTGCTTTGAAACAATCTAAAAGGAAAAAGGTGAAGAAGAAAAATGAGTGAAACCGAAGAAGAACTAAGAACAGAGGATAATTCAACATATTCTCTAATGACCATTAGTGGTTATGCAGTTACATTTGCAAGACCAGAGGGTTGCCCAGTTAATTATATTCATGTAATTGATCCTAAAAAAATAAGTGAAGATGCTCCTCCTTCAGTAAAACAGAGTTATCATCTGGGTCCATTTAGACATGAACATCTAGAAGATATTATGGGGGAGTTGAAGGCAGCTGTTGATTGGGAGAATAAAGGTGGGTTCAGATTGGGCAGTGCTGTGTTTAAGAGTCCTGAGGAGTTATAATGTTAAGTGTTACTTATTTGAGTTCATATCTTTATTGTCCTAGAAAGTTATATCTTAATTTAGTTCTTGGTTTACAAGAAAAGGTTAAGGCTGTTACAATTAAAGGAAAGATAAGGCATGGTGCTTATGAACTTGCTTCTAGAAGGGAGAAAGAAGTGATTATTGGTTTAGATTCTAAAAAAAAGTATGAAGAATTTGAAATGGATTTTAGGAGAATGTATAATAAGGTTTTGATGTGGTTGATTTCACAAAATAAAAAAGAGGTTGATTCTGTTGGTTTGAAAACTTTAGATTTGTATAAAGAACTCTGGCCTTTGTTTGTAATTGAATGTAGAGAAAGAAGTCTAGAAGTTTTTGAGTTTGCACAGAAGAATAATGTTTTTGGAGAGGGGCTTTGGTTTAAGTTACCTAAGGGACTACCTGAATTATATGTTAAATCAGATAAACTTGGTTTGAAAGGACGAGTGGATAATGTTGAAGTTGAGGAGGATAACTTTATTCCTATTGAATATAAGACAGGAAAGGCA
>CAZAKS010000023.1:1051-10745 GCA_964485975.1 Candidatus Woesearchaeota archaeon | reverse complement strand
TTAATATCATAGTGGAATTCTCTCAAATTCCCTAATTTTTTATTCAAATACTCACAAGGGAATACATCTCCATTGTTTTGGATTACAATCATATTAGAACCTGCATAGCATTTGTTGGGCATTTTTTCTGTTTTCATTATTTCAATTACTTGATTGTTAACTATTTGGCCTAAAGCATTATAGATTTTTCCAAATTTTTCCTTTCCTTTTTCTTCTTTCTTGAATTTATTATAGAAATTAATAATATCTTGATATTCCTCAATTGTTACTTCTTTGGATGAATTATCTCTTGTGTCTCCTCTTGCTAATACTATAGAAATAGCACAATTAGGAAATTTTGCATTACAGTATTCTACTGTCTCTTTTATATGCTCTTTATTGAACTTACTACAACAGATGGCAATTTCTAGACTTAAGTTCTTATGAATTTCTAGAAGAGGTTGTAGTTTGTTATATGTTGCCTTTGTTTTTTCAAAGGCACCAGGAACTTGAAATATTTCATCATGTTTATTGTCGATACCTTCAATTGAAAGACTAATATTTAATTGGGTTGATTTTTTTATTTTACTGAGTATTTTAGAGGTAGTATCAACCACTTTATCAGTTAATAATGCATTTGTAGGTATTGTTATTCTTTGTGCTTGATTTTTATTTGAAATAAACTCTAACATCTCTGGAAGATCATTTCTTAAGAAAGGTTCTCCACCACTTAGAGTTAATTGTTGGATTTCTGAAAAATTATTAAAGACTTTTTTTACTTCTTCTAGATTTAAATCTTCTTTCTTAGATTCTATGTTTTGCCAGTTGAAACACATTTTACATTTAGCATTACAAATAGATGTGACAAAGAAGACTACATAGATAGGTGTTTGAGTTACAAATATATTTTTGGTTAGTTTAACTAATTTTTTCATTTTTTAGTTTGTTTTTCATTACGCCTATAAATCCTGCAAGGCAGATTACATTTGCAAAAAATAACCCTGTGGTCAGAGTGTATAGAGCAAATAGTATATTGTACTCTTTTATAGCAATTATATACATTTTTAAATGTTTCAGAATGAAAATAAGGAATATCCCTCCTGTTATGTAAAAAGGGAATATAAGATTTAAAGTAAAAAATAGTATTAATGAGATAACTAATGCTATTGTTGTAAGGCCTCCAAGAAAGGTTCTGATAAGGTTTTTTTTCAAATAGGGTTGAGAATAGTCGTTCTCTTGTATTAATTCCATTGAGTTTCTTGTTCTAGAGTAATAGGCCTTTACTAGTGATTTAAAGTTTGGAAAATGGTGTTTTGTTTTAATGTTTCCATCTGAGAGCATGTGGTATTTTTTGAATAGTTTGGATATTAGTTTTTCTTCTTCTACATCTGCTCCTTTGATTTTGTTGTCAAAGCCTCCAAGTTCTTCAAATACTTTTTTCTTATATCCTTCTAAACCTCCAGTTAGAACAACTTGTTTTATTGGTTTAGACTTTTGTTCTTTTGTGAATATGAATTCATAAGTGTAGCAGTAATCAGCTAGGGCCTTGTATTTGTGTATCCATTTGTTGTTAGCTGGTTTTTTTGAATATCTAACTGAAACATAGTCTACATCTTCTTTTATTAGGTGGTTGTATATTTTTTGTAAGGTGTCTTTGTAGAGAATAACATCTGAGTCTAGGAACATAATTAAATCAGTCTTTGCATTTTTTGCTCCATTATTCTTTGCAGCTGCAGCTCCCTTGTTGGGCTGGTTTATAATTTTTACATCAAATTCCTTTACAATATTTAATGAATTGTCTTTTGTACCATCATTTACAACAATAACTTCAAATTTATTATTGAAATCTGATTCAAAAATAGAGTTTAAGCATTTCTTTATTGTTTTTTCAGCATTATAGAGTGGAATGATTATGGTTATGGCCATTATAGGAGACCTCGCTTTTTTAACCTCTTTCTATACTTTAATAATTTAAGAAAATAATCTTTTGAGTCTTTGAATAGTTTTAATGTTGATCCTTTTTCATCTATTCTTCTTAGGAATAAAGTTGGCATTTCTTTTATTTTGTAGCCTTTAAAATAAGGTTCCATCATTATCTCTGTGTCCCAGAACCAGCCATTTGATGGGGTGTAAGGAAGAATTTTGAGTATTTTTTCTCTGTTGAAAAACTTACATCCACTTTCACTATCTTTGAATTTCATTTTTATCATTAGTCTAACTAAATATCTGTAGCCTATTGATGCAATTGTTCTATGAACCCAGATTGGATCAACTGTGTAAATTCTTAATCCTGTAACAATGTCATAGCCTTTTTTTACTTCTTTTGTTAGAATTGGAATATAGTATGCAGGAGTTTCTAGATCAGGATCAATGTAGCCTATTACTTCTCCTTTTGCTGCTTTGATACCTGTTTTTATTGCTGCACCCCTTCCTAGATTTTTTTCATGAAAAATATATTTTAATTTTTCTGGATCTTTTTTACAGAGGTTTTTTATTGTTTCTTGACTGTCATCTTTACTACAGTCATCTATGTATATGATTTCATAGGATAGATTAGACTTATCCATAACTTCCTCTATTTCTTTTAGAGATTTCCCTAGGAACTTTCCTGAATTGTAGCTTGCAAGTACAAGACTTAGATCTATTGTCATTTTCTTAAATTCCTAATAACTTTTTCAATTGCAATAATAGTATCATTAACATCTTTTTCATTCATGTAAGGTGAGAGTGGTAATGAAATTGTGTTTTCCCCTACTTTTTCTGTTATTGGAAACATTCCTTCTTGATAGTTGAATTGTTTTTTGTAATAAATACTTGTGTGTAGGGCAGGATAGTGTATTCCAGATCCAATATTCTCTTTTTGTAGGATATGAATGAATTCATTTCTATTACAATTTAGTTTTTCTGGTTTGATTAGGATTCTGTAGAGGTGTCTAGCATGTCTTATCTCTCCTTTTTCTTGAGGGATTTCAATCTCTTCTATGTTTGAGAATGCTTGATTGAATTGTTTGTATATTTTATCTCTAATTAATAGATTATTTTCAACTCTTTTTAATTGGTGTAATCCTAAGGATGCTTGGATATCTGTCATATTGTATTTGTATCCAGGATATACAATGTCATAGGGTTTGAATCCAGAAGCAGAGAATCTTTTCCATGCATCTTTGTCCATGCCATGTAAACTTTGTATTCTTGCTTTGTCAATTAGTTCTTCATTGTTTGTGATTAGCATTCCACCTTCACCAGTGGTCATGTTTTTATTAGGATAGAAACTGAATACTCCCAAGTCACCAATTGCTCCTGCTTTTTTCCCTTTGAATTCTGTTTCAACAGCATGAGCACAATCTTCTATTACAAATAGACTGTGTTTATTTGCGATTTCCATGATATGATCCATTTGGCAGGAGTGTCCTGCAACATGAACTGGCATGATTGCTTTTGTTTTTTCAGTTATTGCTGCTTTTATCTTTTCAGGATCAATGTTATGAGTATCTTCTTCGATATCTACGAATACTGGTTTTGCTCCTTGGTGAACAATGACATTAGCTGTTGCGGCAAAAGTCATTGGAGTTGTGATTACTTCATCACCCGGACCAATATTTAGAATACTTAAACCAAGAGAAAGTCCAGCTGTACAAGAGTTAAGAGCTAGAGCATGATTAACTCCTTTGTATTGAGCAAATTCTTCTTCAAATTTCTTAACTTTTGGCCCAGTACCAATCCATCCACTTTTTAGAGTTTGGATTAGCTCATTTATTTCTGCATCATAAATTTTTGGAGCTGAAAATACAAGAAAGTCATCTCTTATAGGTTTCCCTCCATTTATAGCCAATCCTTCCATCTTCTCGTTAAATTTTAATTCATTAATAAACTTATTGGAGGAGTGTTATAGGACTGCAAGACAGGCAATAACAATGAAAAATCCTTGTATTAAATAGAGTGAGAAGACTACATCTTTCTCATAAGTTTTTCTCCCCAATTTAGTTCTAATGTGGGTGACTAGATGTTCTAATCCATAGATTCCCTTTACTTCTAAAGAGCCATCTTTTTTAACTGTTGCAAAACTTTCTTTTTGTAATTTTCCTCTTAGTTTGAGTATTAATTCTATGAAATAAGGAATGAAAATGATTAAGGCAATCTTTTCTATGTTCCCCATTATTGCAATTATAGCAATTAAAGCTCCTACACTATAAGTTACTGTATCTCCTGGAAATATTTTTGCTGGATATTTGTTGAAAATATAAAATGCAAAGAGACTTGCAACCATACATAGACCTAATACGGCAACCCATCCATAATTATTCAACCAAGCCATATAACTTAGGAAAGTTAGCATGATCATACCCATACCTGCTTCTAGTCCATTATATCCTGCGATCATATTGAAACCATTTGCTGCACCTGTGATAGCTAAGGGTACAATGAGTAATGCATAAAGAATTCCAATGTCTATACTTCCAATAAAAGGAACTGTGGTAATTGAATGTCCTGCGTTTACTACAATCATAGGAATTGTTGCTAATAATACAAGAATGGGTTTTTGATATTGTCTTAGACCTATTTTCCAACCTAAGATATCATCTACTAGGCCAATTATGGAAATTATTAGAATTGTTGTTAAACAAGCAAGGATTTGTACATCCCTTTCTAGGTTTGCAAGATTTGTGCTTTCAATGTAAAATGTATCTAATGCAATGTAAAGCAATACTCCCATTATGAATCCAAAGACTACAACTATGCCTCCTAATTCGGCAACTTTCTTTTTTTTGTCAACCTTGTGCATGTCAACAGCTACTATTCCTATTTTGTGGGCTATTTTGATCCAATAAGGAGTACTTACTAGGGTAATTACAAAACTTACCAAAAAACAGGCAAAAATCACAATATTCATAGTGTTTCTCTTTTATAGATTTTTTAAAAGGTTTATGAAAAACTATATTATATATTAAAAAAGTTTAAATATTCTGTTTTATACCTTATTATATATGGCAAACTGTGAGATGTGTGGTCAAGAAGCAAGAGTTTCAGAGGCTATTGTAGAGGGAAGTATTCTCAAAGTTTGTGATAAATGTTCTAAATTTGGCCAAGCTATTGAGATAAAAAGGGCTCCAAGTAGAGATGTTAGGGCCCAGAGGGTTTCTTTTGAGAATAAGAAAAAGCCAGTATTTGTAAATAGGGCAATGGAAAGTATTGTTTCTGATTATGGGGGAAAGATTAGGAAGGCAAGAGAGAGAATGGGAATGAAACAGGAACAAGTTGCTAAAGCTATTGCTGAAAGAGAATCAGTTGTTCAAAAAGTTGAAAGTGGAAATTTGGAACCAACTTTAAAATTGGCAAAAAAGTTTGAACAGTTTTTTAGTATTAAGTTGATTGAAAAGAAGACAGAAGAGATTAAAGAAGAAGATATAAAAGAATTTAATTTGAGAGATGGTGGATTGACAATTGGTGATTTGTTAGATTTGAAAAAGTGATAAGTTATTTAAATAGAAGAGTTCTATAATTTTTTATGAATAAAAAAGAGTTGGAAATACTTTTATCTAAACTTAAGAGTTTTGAGAACCCTAAAGTCAAATTAGAACAGTATGCAACAGATGCAACAATTGCTGCTGATGCCTTATGGAATGCTCATACTGATAGAAATATTAAAGGGAAGGTTATTGCTGATTTAGGTTCTGGACCAGGAATATTTGGATTGGGAGCTTTAGTTCTAGGTGCCAAGAAGGTTTATTTTGTTGAGTTAGATAAAGAAGCTATGAGTTTGGCTAAGAAAAATAGGAGAAAGGTAGAGAATTTACTTGGAAAAAAAGTAAATGCTGAATTTTTTAACTTAGATATAAAAGATTTTGACAAACAAGTTGATTTAGTTATACAGAATCCTCCTTTTGGTACAAAGGAAACCCATATTGATAAATTATTTTTGATTAAAGCAATGGATTTAGCTAAAAAGATTTATAGTTTTCATAAGTTAAATACAAGGGAATTTGTTAGGAAATTTGTTGGGGAAAATAACTTTAAGATCGAGAAAATGTATAAGTATCAGTTTCCCTTGAAACAAGAGTTTTGGTTTCATACTTCTTTAACAAAATATATTGATGTTGGTTGTTGGTATTTGAAAAGAAAGGCTAACAAATAAACAGATATTTATAAGGCAAATCTTTTCTTTCCATAACATTTATATAAAGCAAATTTACTGATTTTAAGATAATATGGCAAAAGGTGGAATTAAGAATTATGTAAGTAGAAGGGCAATTAAGGCATATTGCATGCTTCGTGGAGCTAAACAAAATCCTAAATTGGCTAAAGATTATGCTTTGTTAAGATTTCATGTTTTTCTTTCTAGATTGGGGAATAAGTTAAATTTTTATCATGAACCTAAACTTAAAAGTATTGTTAGTGCTAAAATAGAACTTACTCAAGCTTGTCCTTCTAAATGTATAACTTGTAATTTTTGGCGTATTAATTCAATGATGAATGGATGTGAAATAAAAGAGACTAAACTAAAACATGATGAGTTTGAGGATTTGCTTAGACAGCTAAAAAAGATGAATTGTAATGCTGTGCAGCTACTAGGTGGAGAGACTCTTGCTTATAGAAGAGCCCCAGAATTGATTAAGTTAGCTTCTTCATTAGGAATGAAAACTAACATTATAACTAATGGTATTTTGATGACTCCTGAAATTGCAAAAGAAATTGGAGAGTCTGGTCTTACAACACTTGGGTTTTCAATTGATGGACCTAAAGATGTTAATAATTATATTAGGGGGCATAAAGATGCTTTTGATAAACAAATTAATGCAATAAAACTTATACAAAAGTATGATCCTGAAAATAAGATCCATAAAAGTATTTGTGTCACGATTAGTGTTCCAAATGTAGAATATCTTGATAAGATTATGGATATAGCTAATGAAGTAGGTATAAAGGAAGTTAGTTATTATATGATGAGTACTTATAGTGAAGATACAAAAGAACAAGCAGATGATCTTTTCAAAGAAAAGGTTGGTTCACTTGAATTTATGGTTCCATCTAGTTTAGCAGCTAAAGATAAACCCTTATTAGATAAAAAAAGAAAAGAGATACTAAGAAAGGCAAAGGAGTATGGTATTACAGTAAGGGGTCAGTTTTTTACTAAAGAGATGGTGGATGTTGATAAGGCAATTAGGAGAGAGGACAAGTTTTGTATAACTCCTTACAAATTTTGTACTATTGATTGTTATGGCCATGTTTATCCTTGTGATTTGTTAAGATATAGTTTTGGGAATATTAGGGAAAATTCACTTAAGGAAATCCTTAACTCTGCTAGATATAGTAAATTCTCTAAGATGTATATTAAAAAGTTTAAAGATATAAAGATCTGTAGGTATTGTCCATTGTATGGTCCAATTTAGAATGAAAACAAAAGTATCTGTAATTAAATGTGAATCTTATAAAAATGTTAAGAGGGCTGTAGCTGAAGCTGTAGAAAAGTTAGGAATAAGTTTAGAAGCAAAAAAAGTTTTAATTAAACCAAATGTTTTGGGGCCATATAGACCTGAACAAGCTGTAACAACTCATCCTGATTTTATAAGGGCAGTGTGTGAACTTTTTGATAAAAAAACAATAATTTATATTTGTGATTCTTCAGGAACTGATCTTGGAGGTTATACTAAGAAGGCATTGGAAATTTCAGAGATAAAACCTATTGAAAAAGAATTTGATAATGTAAAGGTTATGAGTTTTGATTCCCAAGAGTTAGAGAAGATAGATTCAGATTCAAAACTTTTGAATGGAGTTTTTATTCCAAAACTGTTGAAAGAGGTTGATTTGATAATAAATCTTCATAAATTGAAAACACATACATTTACACAATATACTGGAGCAGTAAAAAACTTATTTGGTTGTATACCTGGAACAGGTAAGGCTAGAATGCATAAAAAGTGTGAAAATGCAGAAATATTTTCTAAAATGCTTTTAGATTTGCATGATATTGTAAAACCAAATTTGAGTATTATGGATGGAGTTTTGGGTATGGAGGGTAATGGTCCCAATATTGGTGATCCTAAATGGTTTGGAGTTGTATTAGCTTCAGAAAATGCAATTGCTTTAGATATGGAAGCTTCTAGAATTATTGGTTTTAAACCTGGAGAGGTTCTTACAAATAGACATGCATTAAATTTGGTGAAACCAGATGATTTAGTTATTTTAGGAGATAAGGGTTTAAATCTGAGTTGTAAAAAACCTATTTTTGCTAAAACTTTCTCATATTATCTTCCAAAAGCCATTAGAAGAAGTTTATATGAACTTGAATTGCATATTGATGTAGATAAATGTAAGAGATGTAAAATATGTTATAAATCTTGTCCAGTTAATGCAATAGATGATAATGGTAAAAGGTTAAAAATTAATCATAAAAAATGTATTGGTTGTCATTGTTGTCATGAGCTTTGTCCTTATGGGGCTGTTGAATTTAAGGGTGGTTTTTTGAGAGTTGTTGTGAATAAGGTTCAGACTTGGCTTAGAAAATAATGATTTCTTTAAATGATATAGTCTAATGAACATGCAAAAAGTATATAAACATATTTTTTAATCATTCTTTCTATGAAATTGTCTATTATTATCCCAATTTATAATGAAAAGAAAACAATTATTTCTGTTTTAGATGCTGTAAATAGTGTTGATTTGGGTGATATAGAAAAAGAAATTATACTTGTTGATGATTATAGTACAGATGGTTCAAGAGATATTTTAAAGGATTTAGAGAGTGAATATAAGGTAATATATCATAAGAAGAATTGTGGGAAAGGAAGGGCTTTGAGATCTGGTTTTGAACATGTTACTGGAGATATAATTATAATTCAGGATGCAGATTTGGAATATGATCCAAATGATTATGTTTCTTTGTTGGATCCCATTTTAAAGGGAAAAACTAAAGTTGTTTATGGTTCTAGGTTTTTAGGAAAGAGAGTTGAACTCAATAAGGAGAAGTATAAGCTTTATTATATTGGTAATCAATTTTTAACTTTTGTAACTTCTGTTCTTTATTTAAGAAAAATTACTGATATGGAAACTTGTTATAAGGTTTTTAAAAGAGAGGTAATTGATGAAATTAAGCCTAATTTGAAATCACAAAGATTTGATTTTGAACCAGAGATAACTGCAAAAGTAATTAAAAGTGGTTATAAAATTGTTGAAGTTCCAATTTGGTATAAGTGTAGGGATTTTGATGAAGGGAAGAAAATAACTTGGAAGGATGGAATGAAGGCTTTATGGTATTTGTTAAAATATAGGGTTGTTAATTAGATTTTGTCAGCATATGCCCAATTATTTAAGAAGAATTCAAAGTATCCAGTTTTTATTCTTTGTTTTTTGAAATTTCCTTTGATTAAGATTGATTTTATTTGTTTGTGAGAATATGCATCTTTATGTTCTTCGATTTCACTTTTACTTACTAGATTTAGTTTTGCCATTATTCTTAGAAGTTTATCTGTCCAGGTGCAAGGTGTAGTGAGAATAAATCTTCCTTGGGGTTTGAGTATTCTATTTATTTCTTGCATTAAATTAACTAATTTTTCTGGTTCAATATGTTCAAATACAGCTAACATAGTAATTGTGTCAAAGTAATTTGATTCAAAAGGAAGTATTGATTCTTTGTTAATATCAAACTTTTTTATTGGGATTCCATTTGATTTTGATTCAATTTGATCAAGTCCAAATTTTTCATTAAATTTTGTGTTTA
>CAZAKS010000023.1:0-1034 GCA_964485975.1 Candidatus Woesearchaeota archaeon | reverse complement strand
CTAGAATTCTTCCTTTTCTGTGTTGTTTTTTGATATGTTTTTGAGTTATTTTGGCTCTTTTTTTAGCTAGAAAGTTTTCTAAAATTCCTTTACCTCTTGTATAGTTCATTTTTTAGATATTCTTTTACTTCTGGCTCTTCAGCCACAGGGTGATCATATATTGAGATAGGTAATTCTTTACAATCTTTTATGGGATCTATAATTTTTTTAATATATTCCTTATTGAATACATGTCTACAGTCTTTTTCAAAGTCTTTTAAATAAGGGAATTGGCTAATTCTTTTGTAAATTGTGTTAAGTGGTTCTTCTAGGACATTACCATAGTGGACTTGTACATGTGGGCAAGTCATTACATCTCCATATGCACTTATTTCTATTCTTTCTACTCCTGCAGGACAGCCTTGACCTCCTCTGAAATTGAAAATGGTGTCTGCTCTTAGTAGGCTATTGCTGTATAAGAATTTGTAGTATTTATCTTTATAGTCTTCAGTTAAGTTAAGAGACCTATCTTGTATTTTTTCTCCAGAAGCAGATATTGGGTTTAGTAGGAGAAATACTTTTTCTTTTTTTGCAAAGTTTTCAATTTTTTTTATTTCATCAAAATTATCTTTTGTAATTACAGCACTTAAGCAGATTATAAGGTTTAATTTTTTTGCCCATTTGAATACTTGCATAAGTTTTTCCCAGTTTCCAGGAGATCTTCTTATACCATCATGGACTTTTGGATTCATGCTTTCAAGTGAAAGTTGTAATGTGTCTAAACCTGCATCTTTGAATTTTTTAAGTCTTCCATAATCCATACGTATTGAGTTTGTAACCATAGAAATAAGGGCTCCTTTTTTATTGATCCCTTTTATAATTTTTATAAGTTCTTCATCTTTTCTTAGAGTTGGTTCTCCACCTGTAAGATTTACATGAATTGCCCCTAATTTTACTGCTTGATTCCAAGTATTGATCATTTCATCAGGAGAAAGATAGGATTTTCCTTTTTTCTTGGGGTTTGTCATTAATAATTTAGCAGAACACATTTTACA
>CAZAKS010000022.1:0-10850 GCA_964485975.1 Candidatus Woesearchaeota archaeon | reverse complement strand
TGAAAACTCTACTTCATATACAGCTTCCTCACCAACTAAGACATCAGTATTTTCTAAATCAACACTAACACTAACTTCACCAAATTCCTCAGTTTCTGTTTCAGTTTCTGTTTCAGTTTCTGTTTCTTCCGATTCAACAGAATTTACATAAAGAGTTGTAACTTCTTCAACACTATCATGTCCTCTATTATATGAAACATCTACTTCAACATCATAGTAACCATTAGCATCTTCTGGAACTTCTAAGTAAAGGAAAATAGAATCTGAACTTTCTTCATCTTCATTATCCAATTCAGGAGCAGCTAATTCATCAATATAACCACTCTCAGTAATTCCAAGTTCATCAACAGATACTGTAACTTTGATATCTTCTTCTTTGCTTTCACCAAGGTTTTCTAATCTTACTTCAACTTTTGCAAGCTCATCAGCATCTACTTCACTATCTACTATTACATCCATAATAGTAACATAATGTCTTGGCCTTTCGATGAATAATACATAGTCTTCTCTTTCATAATCATCGTCATCATATACTTCTACATACAAAGTAAAAGAACAGTCATCTCCTTCCTCTAAATTATTCTCTTCATCCATACAAACATCTAAGTCTTCCGGAAGTTCAAGGTTTAATGTTTTAAGATAAGTTACATTACCTTCAACATCAAATGGACCAGTAGTATCTTCCATGTCACCATATTCATAACCACCAATCCAAGCTTTTACCTTAACATCATCAACGTATTCGCCAGCTCCAGTTAATTCTGCTCTAATTGTTATTTCATCACCCAATTCAGCACTTATTGCTGTCTGTCCATTAGGATCTAATTCAACACCATCAATGTAAGCTGCATCTAGATCATAATTATCACTTGCTGCGCTTACAAAAGTGGCTAAAGTAACTAGAACTAATAGTAATACTAAAACCATACTTGTAAGTTTTAATTCTTTAGTCATTTTTAGGCTACCCCCATTATAGTAATTATATCTCTCATTTTGTGGGTGAGTTTTATAAACATTGTGGTGAGAATAAATCATAAATACCACCAGAGTATAACAAGAAAATAAGATAAGTTATTACCACTGTAACCGAATATCAAAAACCTTCAATAGCCAATAAAGAATTTATTTCGCTCACAGAGACTGCACAACCCCTTAATTTCACACCCCACAAAAAAGCATCAAGAAGATCTTTCTCATTACCAACCTGTTTATCTGGAATATATCTATCCAGTAATCCTAATTCATAAGCAACCAATCCTAACTCCACACTCCTTATTATTCTCAAAGATTTAAACTCCTTAAAAAACCTATCTAAAACCTTTCTATTAACAAAAATATCTCTATGTAATTTTCTCTTCAAATAATCTCCCAATTCAAAAGGTCTTTCCAATAACATTCTAGTAGTTCTCTCGTCGATAACCACTGCTTGTGAACCCAATTCCTGTGCTAATACTAAAGCACTAACTTCTCCCTCATGTAAAACTTTCAAATCCTTATTCCCAGAACTAAAAATCTTATTCATCAATCTAACTAATTCTTTTGTTTTAGAAGTCAATTTAGAATCATCATAAATTTTAAGATCTCCCTCTCTAATCACCTTCAAAACCTGTAAAGCTTCAAATTTAAACTTCTTTGATTTTAAAGGAGTATCAATAATTTCTTTTTTAACAGAAAGGGGAATATAAAATTCACCTCTAAACTTCTTTCTCAATGGTTTTAACAACCAAAGTAGATTATTCATAGCCAAAGTAATTACAGTACTACTATCAAAAACCAAACTCTTCATAGGTTAAAAATCCTCCTAGCATATTCTAATCTCCCTTCCACATCCTTTCTATAGGTAGGTCCAATATCAGATAACTTCGTATGACCAATATAATTCATCATCTCCCAAGAAGAAACACCCAATAATTCAGAAACTCTTCCAACAGAAACCCCATGCTCAAAGATCCTACCCCCCTTCTTAATTCTAGACTGTTTAATAACCTCAGTAATATACATACCAAATTTCTTCTCTAATTTACCAATATAAGCAAACATCTTTTTTATAACTCGTCTATAATCAGCTATTTTATCCTTAGATAAATTACTTTGAGCTTCACTAATCATATCCAAAAAATCCTTTTGAAATTTTCCAAAATTCTTACTCCTCTTAATCCTTTCTCTTGAACAAATCTTATACAAAGAGTATACAACCACTGCAACAGAAACAGAATCTTGGTCTTGATACATACTAGAATTATGTAGAGTATAATCACTTGTAAACTTCATAGAATCTGCATCCCACTTCTTTAAAGCAGAATAAACATTTCTCAGAACAGTAAGAATATCCTTCTTTACCTCTTTTTCCATAATCTATCAATAGCTAAGAATTATTTAAAATTAACGTTTAACTAAATAAATCCTTAAAAATATAGAAATTATATAATTTATATAATGAAAAGAAACATAATTCTCATGGGGGGCAAAACCCATGTTATCTCTCTACCTTTAAAATGGATTAAAAAATACAATGTAAAGAAGGGAGAAGAACTTGAATTAAAAGAAGAAGAAAATAAAATAATAGTTTCTACAGAAAAAGTACACATAAGACCACCAATAAAAATAAATCTAGAAGGGGCAAATGCATCTATAGTCATCAAAAATATAACAAATGCCTACCAATTAGGATATCCTGAACTAGAATTAATTTTCAATAACACTACAATA
This sequence comes from Candidatus Woesearchaeota archaeon, assembly GCA_964485975.1. GTDB lineage: Archaea > Nanobdellota > Nanobdellia > SCGC-AAA011-G17 > GW2011-AR17 > JABHZQ01. The sequence goes on along the minus strand of CAZAKS010000022.1, from coordinate 8,141 downwards.
AATGATAAAACACAAAAAACAGTAACCTCTCTAAATCTAATCCAAGAAACCTGTGATCAACTAATTGGTTTTGAAATAACAGATGAAAAAGAAACTTTCTGCAGAATAAAAGATGTAGCTGGTAACTCAATAAATGAATTCAAAAACATTCTAAGAAAAATATTCCTAATGATCAACACTTATGGTACTGAAACCCTAAAAAACATAGATAATCCCAAAAAACTAAAAGAATTACACAAAAAACACACAGACATAAGAAAATACTGCAATTATTGCCAAAGATATCTAAACATAAAGGGCTTTGAAAACAAAACAGCACAATACAATGAAATATTAGTTAGACTCTTAGATGTAAGTAGAACCTACAGATTCATAAGTAAAAACCAAATATTAAACAAAAACAAGTATTCTAAAGAAACTCTCAAAGTTCTAAAATCCACAACAAAGCTTCAAGAAGATTTCTATAAATTATTTTACAAATTCTCACTAGCCAAAGCATCAGACATAACAAGAAAGAGAATAGAGATATTCAAAGCAATAAATGAACTAAGCAAAAAGGAAAATAGTGAAAATCTTATCCTAATCCATAGACTTCCTTTTATTCTAAATACTATTCTTTCTTTAATGAATACAACAATAGCCATTAATTTCAAAGAATAGGATATAAAAATATAAAAAGAGAAAAATTATCTCATATTTATGGATGGGGATCTAGAGACTAAAACACTAAATAGTAGATTATTTGAAGAAGGTTTTGAAGCCATAAGTGTTATTCCAAATGATAAACTACCTGAAAGATTAACCTCAACAATGATCGATTTAGCAAGGGGAAAATACCTTAAGCTAAGAGTTATACCTGGCGAAATTGCTTTTGAAGGTGCTGAATGGCAATTAGAAACTCCTTCTCATATTATCTATGCAAAAGATAATCCCGAATACCCTGGATATGATCCTAAATCTATTTATCTTGTCCAAACTTTTTTTAAGGATACTAAATCTGGCTCAGTAGAAGTATTAAGAATATGGCGTGGTCGTTAAATTTCAAAGAATAGAACCAATTCCACTACTCTTCAACTCTTCTCTTAACCCCTCTCTCAATCTCTTGACATTTCTTGCCTGCCTATTCATTGACAACTCAGGCATATAAGTCTCTGCCAACAACAAAGCTTCCTCAGCATGATCTAATTGAGTCAAAACTTTATCTTTCCCTTTACTTACCATCTTCCTAGCAGCCCACAAATGCAAAACAAACCTTCTAAGATTATAAGCAATAAAAAATCTAGTATACTGTCCAACATCTCTAACCTCTTGCCTATCTTTTACAATTGCTCTTGCCTCATTAACCCAATTTGGATTCTCAAAGAAACCACTTCCAACTAAACTACTAATAGCAAAATAATCTTGTATTATTTCTCCTTTCTTAGAATTTGGAAACTTAAACCTATCTTCCTCTATCTGTCTTATGATATCATCCTGACAATAACTCAAACAAGCTAACTCAAAATCTAACATTGCAAACCTTGTTCCATCAAACTTAACATTCTTAGGATGCAAACTTCCATGGATTTTCCTTTCATAACTCCCTTTCCAAATATTTAACAATTTAACCAAAGGCTTAGCTAACCTACTCAAATTCCTCCCTCTATATCTTAAAGAATTCAAAATCATTTCCATTTCATCCTTAAACCTATATCTTTCCACCCGAGCTAATCCACAAGGATGATTATGAAAAAATGGTAACAGTCTAACAAATTGATGAGTCAACTCTCTACTCCCTATCTCTAAAAGAGTTCTACCTTCCAATCTGCCCATTGCCATAGATGTTGCCATACTTCTCTTAGCCCCACAATAAACAGGCAAAGGAAATTCTAAAAAATCATCAGGAAAAACTCCCTTTAAATCCCTAAGAACATGATAATCTCTATGTAACCTACTTGAAGGCGAAGGATCAATCCACAAACCAAATTCATCATCCTCAAAAAAAGGATCTGCTTCCTTTGTAACAAACTGATTCCCTAATCTTTCAGTCAAATCAGAAATCACCTCAACTAAATACCTATCCTTTTCAGAAAATACAGTAACCTTATCATTACCCTCATCAATCCTTTTAGCTAATAAAGTTGATGAAGAAGAAACTCCAGCCCTTAGAGCAAGATATAATCTCCCCCTATCTTCCATCTGGAAAACCTCATCAACCACTTGATCTATTACAACTTCATACAAACCCTCTGGATCTTCACCCTCTAACCAATCTTCTCCACCCTTATCTATATAAGATTTCAAATTTCTCAAAAAGAACAACCTATCAAAAGCATCCCCTCTAGAAAACCCTAAATAAACTCTCAAAAAAACATTCTGATAATCTAAAAAGTGAGTATAGTCTAAATCTTCCAAAACAGTATTGAAAGCAAAATGTGTTTTCACAATAGGCAACATTTCTACAAACTTTTCCAATAAAGAATAATCTTTCCCTTCTGCAGGCAGCCAAGATAAAAATCCATCATCTGGTCTTAATGCCAACTCAACCTCTTGATAGAGCCTTCCAAAATCAATCCCTCTCTCTTCAAACAATCTATTCCTTTCAACTCCCCATTCATTATATTCTTTCAACAACCCAAAATACTCAGGTTGATCTTGAACAGCAAATAATCTAACCCTCCATTCCAACTCCCTAGAAACAATATCATAATTTTCATCTAACATTAATTAAACTAATTATTATATATTTAAAAGAATTATTCACTTAGAGCAACATAAAGATCCTCATCACCAGGCAACCATTCAGGTAATTGATAAGCCCTATCCTCATTTCTAAAACAAATATAAAACAAATCTTTACCATCTGTTCCCCAATATAAAGTAACTCTATCAGATAAAAAAATATCTCCTCCATGAGTAGAAAAAAGCATATCCAAATAAGCCCAAGATTTTTCCCTTTCTACACTCTCAACTTCTAATTCTTCAAAAACTACTCTCTCATCTGCATGGATCTCATCCCACAATCTATGCCTCTCATTATAACCATTCCTAGAAAGAACTCTATACAAACTTCCTTCCACAAAAAAACGTTCCAAATGCTCTTGAAAGGTAGGAAAATTCTCTCTAGTCAACCTCTGTATATCTAAACTTCCTCTTCTCCTATGGATCTCTTCTGCTCTCATAATAAAAAAAATAAAAACTTAACTTAAAAAGATTATTATAAAGAATTATTCACATAAAAAACAACTTTATCAAACCATATGGCTTCTTCTCAATCTTAATCTTCCAATCTTTAGGAAAACACTGCAAGTAAGTCCGCCAAACATACCTCTCATCCAAAAACACAATAATCCCTCTATCATCCTCACTTCTAATACACCTTCCCGCACTCTGCATAGTCTTAATAATTGCAGGAAAGACATAACCATAATCCCAACCCCTAGAAAATCTCTTATCATAATAATTAATCAACTCTTGAGTCTCTAAATCAGGTCTACCAAGAGGCAAACCAACTACAACAACTCCTTTCAAATAATCTCCAGGCAAATCAATACCTTCTGCAAAGTTTCCACCAGCAACACCTAAGAGCACCGCACCTTGATCCTTATACCCTTTAAATCTCTCCAACAAATCTCCTTTTTCCTCTTTTGTCAAGCTAGAATCCTCTAAAAATACAGTTTTATCACAAGCCTCAGAAAAAAACTCATTTACTTTATCCCTAAAAAAATAACTTGGAAAGAATATAACAATATTCCCTGGAACATTCTTAACAATTTTAACACATCTCTCTGCAATCTCTTTATACATCCTCTCTCCTCTTGCTGCATACTTAGAAGTTGTTTCAGGCAAGATAATATTCAATCTATTCTCTTTAGGAAAAGGATTATCAAACTCTAGCAACTCAGCATCCAACCCTAACAAATCCTTATACATATCTAAAGGAGTAAGAGTCCCAGACATTCCAATAACTGCATGAGCCTCTTTAACCTCTTCCATAATAAACTGGGGATCTAAACATTTGTAATTCAAAGAAAATACTGGCTTACCTGTCTTCTTACTAAATCCCCTATTTAAAACTCTAACAAATCCATCATCTTGCCCCATCCAAAAATGCATAAAATCAGCAACACTCAAAGAAAAACTTCTTCGCTTAGTTTCCAAAACCTGATCAGCAACAAACTTAAAATTACCAATAAACTCTTCATAATCTCCCAAATTATGAACTTGTGAATGGAAATCATCCTTCTTAATCAAAACTTCATCCTTTTCAATACTAATCTTATCCCTAACAAACCTCTCAACCACATTTTTAATTCCTTTAATATCATCAGCCATCTCTTCATAACCTAAAACAGCTATTTCCTTAGCAGCACCATCTAAAACAAAACTAGTAACACTAGTACTCATCAAATGTCTTGCTCTTGAAGGAAGATTATGTGCCTCATCAAAAATAACAATAATATCTTCCATTTTCTTATTTATTCGTCTAAGTAAATTCTCTCTAACAAACTTATCTAAAACATAATTATAATCTGCAATAATAACATCAGCATCCTTTCCTAACAAACAAGCAATCTCATAACTACACATATTCCTATTAGAACAAACAGTCTTCATTCCTTCAACATGTTGAGGTTCCATTTGTTTCAACTCATCTAAAACCATAGAAGCTTCAGGTGAAATCTTACCTTTTAACTTTAAATTCTCATAATAATTACAATGATTCTTCTCTCTCAAATCCTTACAATACTCAAAAAACTCACCACTACTCAACAAATTAACACCTGCTTGATCACACATATGTCTTTTCCCAATCAAATCAACAACAACAAAATTCTTATTAAATTTCTCTCTAATTTCCCTAAGTGTATCAATAGCAATCAAATGTTGAGTATTCCTAGAAGTCAAGAAAAACACAGTCTTCCCATTCTTTAAAGCATAAGTCAAAGCAGGAGCCAAAGCAGAAACAGTCTTTCCAATACCAGTTGGGGCATGAATCAATAAGTTTTTTTTATTCAAAATTGTATCATACACTCTATCCATAAACTCCTGTTGCACATTCCTCTTCTCCGGATAAGGAAATAGAAAATCCATAATCTTTCAATATAGAAACAGTTTATAAGTTTTTATGTAACTTAGCAAGAAATATTCCAGTCAAAGTGCTCTGATCAGTAATCAACCCCTTTTTAATCATATTTTCCACCTTATTAAAATTAAAAAATCTAACCTCTTTAACAAAATCATGATTATGCACATCTAATTTATTTTTAAGATCAACTAAAAAATAAAAATGTTCTTTATTGCTAATTCCCATCCAAGGATTTCCTTCCCCCAGTCTCTCAACCCCACTAACTTCATAACCTGTCTCCTCTTCAACCTTCCTTCTAACAGCACTCAAAGGCATCTCTCCATTATCAATCCACCCACCAGGAATTTCCCAACTATAACCATTAGTAGCAAATCTAAAATTCCTAACCAATCCTAATTTATTATCTTTAAATACAACCCCTCCAACAGAATTATTATTAGCATCAACAAAACTATGCTCTATAATCTTACCTGAAGGTAATTTCAAGTCCACTCTTTCCACATTTATCCAAGGAGAAGAATACACCCTTTTTCGATTTAATACTTCTTGCATCACTATAATTTCAAAACAACCTTCTCTATTTAAAAACTTTACTGATCAAAACTAACTAGCTCTCCTTTTTCATCAACAATTGCTTCTAATGGTCTATCATCAGGCAACAATATAGAGCTAAAAGGAATAAAAATACCTAAACTAGTAATACTTGTCTTTTGACTATCTGCATAATGATTCCAACGTTTAGAAAGATTAGGCCCATAATAAGGAGAATCCACTTGATCTAAAGCTTCAAGATACTTAGAAGTATGTACTCCAACATTAGATATAACCAAAGCACTATAAATAGAAACTGCAAAAGCAACACCCCTTAAAAACCAATCACCCATTTTCAATCACTATAGCATGCTCACCAATTATAAATTTTATGAATCTTTTCTCTCAAAAGTACTCACAATATCGACAACATACTTTCCATCATCTAGTTTATACACTAAAGGTTTACCTTTAAACATTGCAACCAAATCCAAATCATATTTACCTGGAGAATTAACTCTAATAGATTCAAAATCTAAAACAATAGGCCCATCACCTTTTTCCTCACCAACAATATCTAAAACATCCTTCTCAATCTGCTCTTTCTCTTTTTTAGATAAATTCTTAGTAACTTCTTTAGCAGTATCAACTGCCTCTTCTTTAACAAAGAAAAAGAATCTCCCTCCGCAGCCACATCCGTCTAGCAATTCCTTACAGCCAGCAGGATATAACTTCCCACACCTAACACATTGATGAGGCATCTATTTTCTCCCGTTTTTTCGTTTTGCTCTTGTTTTTGATAACAACAACTCCACTTTATCCGGATTTCTTTTGATATCTTTAACAATACTTGCAGGTCCAATAATTGTAAACCCTTCAATATCACCAACAAGCATTTTAACGAAAAACTTCTTGAAAGCATTATTTTCCTTTTGAGGAAATACAGTACAGAGTTCAATCCCTTTAAACTCTTTAGTCACTTCCTGCATGGTCTTTTCAATCAGTGTAGCCTCTTCTGAAGGTTTTAACCTTCCTTGCATTAAAACAATTTTATTCTTCTTAACCAAGCCCATTAACTTACTAACTCTTTGATTGGAACTCAAGTTCTCTACATCATTGAATGGGACAAACTGTAATGTCAACATCTACTATCACCTCATTTTACTACTTTTAGTAAAGCATCATAAAACTTATCAACATTCTTCCCTTTTGTAGCTGAAATTCCTACAACTTTGTACTGTGGGAAAGCTGACTCTATTTTTTTAATGTCGGACTTCTTTAAATCTGTTTTGTTTCCTACGATTAATACTGGAATGTCTCTTGCAGCAAGATTTCCTATAATTGTAATATTAACTTGTGAATAAGGATTAACTGTAGAATCCAAAACAACAACAACTGCATCCATATCATCCAACCATTTTATAGCATCTATAACACCTTTTGTTGCTTGTTTTGCTCTCTCCTTAGCATCCTTCTTCTTCATCTTAAATTTCAGAAAATCCTCATAATCAATCTTAGTAGCAATTCCAGGAGTATCAACAAGATTAAAGGATAACTCTTTTCCTTTTTTCTTAATCTTTATTTGATCTCTAATCTGAATCTCTCTAGTTTCATGAGGAATAGCAGAAGCAGAACCCATTTCAATCTCTTCGCCTAACCAATCCTTACACACCCTATTAGCCAAAGAGGTCTTTCCAGCATTAGGAGGCCCATAAAGCCCTAACTTTATCTCTTTTTTCTTACCAAAAATCTTAGTAAGTCCCATTAGAAATTTCTTTAGTTTCTTTAACATTTCAACCTATAAGATAATTATAGGATTAATAAAGATTTCTATGTTAAAATCTCTTCTTTAATTAGAACATCTAAATTTTGTTTTTCTCTCCCTGAAACAATCATCTCCCCAATCAATCCAATTGAAGTTACTTGAACTCCCAAAACAATAAGCAAAACACTCAACAACATCATAGGCATATGGTGAGACATTGGTTCTCCAAAAGACCAAAGCCAATATAAGTAAAATCCTAAGATTGCACCAATAGAAGCAGCAACCAAACCAATAACTCCAAAAAAATGTAATGGTCGATTATTATAGGTCATTAGGTATTTTACAGTCATTAAATCTAAGAATCCCTTAAGTAATCTTTCAATCCCATACTTACTAACCCCATGTTTTCTTGGATGATGTTTCACCTTAATCTCTCCAATCTTATATCCCTTCCATTTAGCCAAAGCAGGGATATTTCTATGCAATTCACCATAAATTTCTATAACATTTAAAACCACAATTAGAATCATGGATATTCACACCAGTCATGTATGAAGTTAACCAATTAAATAACTTTGAAGGCAAAGTTTTCCCCATTGGATCATATCTTCTAAACTTCCAACCAGAAACTAAATCATAACCTTCTTTTATTTTTTTCAAGAAGTTAGGTATTTCTTTTGGATCATCTTGTAAATCACCATCCATAGTAAACACATAGTCACCCTTGACTCTCTTGAAACCAACCTGCAAAGCATAAGCCTTTCCAAAGTTTGCTCT
>CAZAKS010000021.1:0-11081 GCA_964485975.1 Candidatus Woesearchaeota archaeon | reverse complement strand
TATTCTAATTGTTATGTCTGGAGACCTAGCTAGTGTTTTGAGTATTGATAATGAACCTGAAAAACTAGAAGCTAATTCTCAAGTTGATTTGAGATTGGTATTTAACAAAGAGATGGGAGCTTTACCAGGAGAGTATGTTGGAGACTTAAGGATTATTTCTGATGAATTTGAGGCTAAAATGGGCTTAGAAGTTAAAGATCTAGAGCCTGAAACTGAAAAAGAAGATATTGAACAAAACTATTCTCAATATGTTGTTAATGTTGGAGATGATGAGGAAGGTATGGATCCAGTTGTTTGGATTGGTGTTGTTATGATTGCAGTTTTATTAGTAATATTGTTAATTCTGTTTGTTAAGATGAAAGAGAAACCTAAAAAAGATTATAATGAAGTTCTGCAGGGTAGAAGATAATAATGGCCCTGCCGGGATTTGAACCCGGGATCTCTGGCTGTCTTAGAGTGCTTTGTTGTTAAAGCTGTCATATAAGACCAGTGCTTTAACCAGACTAAGCCACAGGGCCGTAAGTGTGAAGATTTGTTTTTTCTTTTTAAAAGTTTCGTCAGTTTTATATACTTATAAACTATGGGGTTGAATATGCATACGATACTTGATGCTATTGGAAATACTCCTATGTTGAGTATTAATGGGATTAAGGTTAAATTAGAGTATATGAATCCTTCTGGTTCTATTAAAGATAGAATTGCTAAGCATATTATTGATAAGGCAGAGAAGAATAAATTGTTGAAGAGAGGTTATAGAGTGGTTGAAGCAACTTCAGGCAATTCTGGGATTGCTTTTTCTATGGTTTGTGCTGTAAAAGGTTATGAAATGGTTGTGATTATGCCCAAAGGTTTGAGTAGGGAGCGAAAGAAGATTATGAGATACTTTGGGGCTAAGATTATTGAAGTTCCAAGATGGAAGGGTGTGAAGGGTGCTGTGGCAAGAGAGGAAAAATATAATAAAAAATGTTATTCTGTTAAACAGTTTGAAAATAAATGGAATATTGAGGCCCATTATAAAACAGGAAAAGAGATCTTGAAGAAAGGAAAAGTGGATGCTTTTGTTGCTGGTGTTGGAACAGGTGGTTCCTTAATTGGAATTGGTAAGGTTTTGAAGAAAAAATATCCTAAATGTAAGGTTTATGCTTTAGAACCTGAAGAATGTTCTCCTATGACTGGAAGTGGTTGTGGTAAACATGGAATTGAAGGAATAGGTGATGGGTTTATTCCAAAAATAATCAAGGATAATGATAAAATAATTGATGGAGTTCTTACTGTTAAGACCAAAGATGCAGTTAAGATGAGTAAAAAGTTGGCTAAGAAGGGATTCTTTGTTGGTATAAGTTCTGGAGCTAATTTTCTAGGTGCTTTAAGAGTTAAAAGAATGCATAAGAATGTTGTAACTCTTTTCCCTGATTCTGGAGATAGGTATTTGAGTGAATTATTTAAGTAACCATTGTATAGTAATTACAAATAGGAAGACTTATAAGTTAGTTTTACTTGAATTATATTATGGAAATTAGTCTTTGTGTAGAATATCCAGAAGAAGGTTTAGATAGATTACACCATATTGATTTTCCAGTAGATTTAGTTGTAGCAGGGAAGAGTATGGAGGAGTTTGATAGATGGAGAGCTCAAATAGATCATGATTCTGTTCAAAGAGTGGGTTATTGGCCAACTTTGACCAGGGAAGAAGGGTATTGGTTGTCTACTTTTTCAGATCCAAGAGGATTAGATAGAGTTCTTGGAGAATTAGGAGATAGGAATACTCAAGATGATCAGTTATTATTATTGTGGGATGCTGAATTACCCCATCAAAATCCAATGTTAGTTTTTAGGAATGCAATTTACCATTTTAAAAATAAGAAAAAACTTGATCAATTTTTAAGAAATCATAAAAAACATAATCTTAGTATTGCTGCTGCGCAGTTTCCAACACGAACTTGGCCTTTTCCTTTAAATTTAGTTGCTTCCAAACCAGTTTTAGAAGCTACAATGACTCATTTGGATCCTGCTGAATATGATCTTGAAGCAGTTTTTACTATGGGCTATACTAGTTTTGGTGAGTTTGAAGATCCAATTAATAAGTTTCTGTTGGGGAGTTTTACTCCTAGGAATCTTATAGATGAAGCAGAGTTAGGAGTTAAGAATTATAGAGATAGATTTGGTCTTGCTGTTGGAACAATAGCTGTTGGAGAGATGGGAAATGAACCAATATTAACTCCTAAAAAATTAAATAGAGATTTATCAGTTGCAAGATTAATGGGTGTTAAAAAAGTTGCTATATATCGGTTGGGTGGGATGACTGATGAGTATGCTGATGCTATAAAAGATGCCTGTCTTTAAGTAAAACTTATAAAGAATATAATTAAATTTTCTTCTATGTTAGTCGGTGTTGTAGGTAAACCCAATGTGGGGAAGAGTACTTTCTTTAAGGCCATGACTTTGGCTGAAGTAGAGATAGCTAACTATCCTTTTGCTACTATAAAACCTAATCAGGGAGTAGGTTATGTTAAGATTGATTGTGTTGATAAAGAATTTGGAAAACAATGTGATCCTAGAACAGGTTATTGTACTAAGGGCAAGAGATTTGTTCCTGTTGAACTAATTGATGTTGCTGGTTTGGTTCCAGGAGCACATGAGGGTTTGGGGATGGGAAATCAATTCTTAGATGATTTAAATCAGGCTGACGCTTTGATTCATGTTATTGATGTCGCAGGTTCAACTAATGAAAAAGGAGAACCAGTAGATCCTGGAAGCTATGATCCTGCTGAAGATATTAAATTCTTAGAAGTTGAATTTGATATGTGGTATTTTAGAATTTTAAAAAAAGGTTGGGAAAAGTTTGCTAGACAGGTGAAGCAAGAGAGTAAGAAGATAGAAACAGCTATTGCTAAACAGTTATCTGGTTTAAGAGTTGATGAAGAGATTGCAAAGTCTTCAATAAAAGAATTGAATTTAGGTAGTAATATAGCAGAGTGGAGTGAAGATGATTTAATGAGATTAGCTTCTTTGTTAAGAAAGAAAACAAAACCAATGGTAATTGCTGCAAATAAAGTTGATCTAAGTTCTGGTGAGGCTAATTTGAAGAGATTAAAAGAAGAATTTAAGGATTATACTATTGTTGGTTGCTCTGCAGAGTCTGAATTAGCTTTGAAAGAAGCAGCTAAGAAGGAATTAATTGAATATATTCCTGGAGAGAATGATTTTGAAATTAAAGGTGACTTGAATGATCAACAAAAAAAAGCTTTAGAGTACATTAAAGAGAATATCCTAAAGAAGTATGGTACTTCGGGTGTTCAGGATGTTATGGATGATTTAATTTTTAAGATTCTAGATATGATTTGTATTTTTCCAGGAGGAGTTAACAACTTAGTTGATAAAGATGGTAACTGTCTTCCAGATTGTTTCTTGTTAAAAGATAAAAGTACTGCTTTAGATTTTGCATATAAGATCCACTCTGATTTAGGTGATAGGTTTATCCGAGCTATTGATGTAAAAACAAAAAGAACTGTTGGAAAGGATCATGTTCTAAAAAATAGAGATGTTGTTGAAATAGTTTCAGGAAAATAATTGTTATTTATTGTATTTTAAGTGTTCATATGCTAATTTTAGTACTTCTTTTTCTCCTTTGAAGGTTACTCTTGATATAGCTCGATCATAATCAAGCCAAACAAATCCTAAAACACCTTCAGGAAGTTTAATTTTTTCCTCACTTGTTTCAAATATTAGAAAATTAACCTCTTTGTGGTAGGTTTGTCCTAGTTTTTTAAAGAAATATTCTGTTTTTTCTGAAAAGTCCTTAGTATAGAATAAAGACCTTACTTCCATCTGCTCACAGATATTTCTTGCTTCTTCTTCCTTGTTTTCAGGGTTTACTAGGTTTCCTTTTGGAAAACTCCAGTGTCCAGGGAACCTTCTTAGTAGAAGGAACTTGTCCTTGTTTACAAGAATAATACCTAGTGATGAGTCCTGTGGCATCCAATTATATAATTTATCGGAGTTTTTAAGGATTATTTAAGAAAATTATATAGTTTTTCTCTTGATTTAGTGTTCAAAATATCCTTTTTCTTGCACCAACCTCTTCTTGCTGTACCTATACCATACTGCAAGGTTTCAAGATTATCTGTATCATGAGTATCTGTACCTAAGGAGATTATTCCACCTTTTTTTACAAATCTTTTTACTAACTTATCATCAATATCCATCCTAGTGGGAGTGCAATTGATTTCAATAGCTATGTTGTTATCTCTTGCTTTGTCAAATATTTCATCAAAGTTCATTTTCCTTGGTTCTTTTATTCCAAATTTTCTTCCAGTTAAATGTCCCATGATGTTTATATGTTTGTTATCCATTGCCTTTAGGAATGTTTTTGTTTGGTCTCCCTTATTTTTAGTATGCATTGAAGCAATAACTACATCCATTTTCTTTAGAAGGCTATCTTTGTAGAACAATTTACCCTTTCTTACAATGTCTACTTCTACACCCATTATAAGATTATTGTATTTTTTTATTTCTTTGAACTTTTCATTTAATCTCTTCATTGTTAAGGGTGGACCAGAATATTTTTGTGGAGTTCCATGATCTGTTACTGCAAGATATTCATAATTTAGTTTCTTTGCTCCAAGACTTAAATCCTTTAAGGTTGATAAACCATCAGAATAGGTTGAATGAGTATGAAAATCTCCTTTGATATCTTTTAAAGTTACTAACTTAGGTATTTTATTTGTGAATTCTCCATCATTCTCTCTTAATTCTGGAGGTATTAAGGGTAAGGAGAGTTTTTTGTAAATTTCTCTCTCTGTTTTTCCTGCTATTTTTTTCTTTCCTTTGAATAAACCATATTCATTTAGTTTGTATCCTTTTTTTATTGCAATCTGTCTTAGTTTTATATTATGATTTTTACTTCCAGTAAAGTATTGCATTGCAGCCCCATATTCATCTTCTTTGAATAATCTAAGATCTACTTGTATTCCATGATAAAGAATTGATGCTTTTTTTGGACCTTTTACAATTTTTTTACCTAATGAAGTAAAATGCTTCATTATGTTTTTGTTGGAAACTACTAGAATATCAATATCTTTTATTGTTGATTTTTTTCTTCTTAAACTTCCCACGATTGCTATTTTCTTTGGTTTTTCTTGTTTAAGTTCAGCTATTAGGTTATTTGCAACTTCTGTCATAGTTGCTAATGCCATTCTTCCTCTTCCTTGTTTTAGAATTTTAATTCCATTTCTGATATTCTCTTCTGTTTTTTTATCATATCCCTTGTGATATCTTAATTTCTTTTCTTCTGCAATCTTTTTTAGTTTTCTAAGGTTTGTTATTTTTAGTTTTTTATAGAGGAAGTTTACTTTTTTTGGTCCTAATGTTGGAACATGGAGCATATCTATTACACCTTTTGGAATTGATCTCTTTAGTTTGTTGTATTCTTTTATCTTTCCAGTTTCTAAATATTCAATTATTTTTGTTGCTATACCTTCACCAATTCCAGGGATATCATCTAAACCTTTTTCTCCTTTTTTTTCATATATTTTTTTAATATCTTTAGAAAGAGATTCAATATTCTGTGCTGCGAATCTATAAGCTCTTGGTTTCCAAGGAATAGCCTCTATTTCTAATAGGTCTGCCATTGAATAGAGGATCTCTGCTATCTCTTGATTTATCATAGTAGAAATATGGGGTGAAGAGATTAATAAACTTTACTTTAGTCTTGGTAAGGGTTTCTTTATTTTATGGGGAGTTTTTGTTAGTTTAGGTAATGGCTTTTGAAAGTCTGGAAGGTTTTCTGCTATCTTTGCTTCTGGAAATGCCATTTTTATTATCCAGAATAATACTAGTAAGAATAGATAAAATACAAATACAGCGAATAGTATATCTGTATTGATTATTGTTTCTGTGTATACTGCAAATATTGCAAAGTAAGCTATGTAGTTTACTGTTAATGGTGAAGAGATGAAAAAAGCTACTCTTTTAGGCATTTCTCTAAAGAAATTCATTATGAACAAGAGTAATCCCATTATACCCACAAAGACAACTAAAGGAATTGTTACTATAAGGTGTTCTTGAAATGCAAAATCCATTCCATATTTAGTGTATATGTGTCTTATCATATCAATAAATATGAAAAAAAGAACTAAGCTATTGGATGTTGCTGATCCCCACCCCAATTCATCCTTGTATCTTGCAAAATAAAATTCCATTATAATGAAGATTGCCACTAATGGAATAGTCATCCAAATCATTTCAGGATAGTTGACTGGTGCTGTTAGAAAATCAACCAAATTTGGTAAGAATACATCATTAAGATATTGATTTAAAGACATTATATTGCAAAGGGTTAAAAAGTATATATAATTTTGGTTTTTTATGTATGATGAAATAGCAAAGGGTTATGATCGACTTCACAAAGAGGAGCAGTTAGATAAATTAAAAATTATTTCAAAATATTTTAAGCCTAAATCAATTATGTTAGATTTAGGTTGTGGTACTGGAATTGCAATGAGTTATTTTGATGTTGATTCTATTGGGATTGATCCTTCTATAGAACTATTGAAGTTAAGTAATGGAAATAGAGTTTGTTGTTATGCCGAGAATTTGCCCTTTAAAGATGATTCTTTTAGTTCTGTAATCTGTTTGACTGCTGTACACCATATGGATGTAGATCTAGTGATTAAAGAAGTAAAAAGAGTGTGTAAGGGTAGTGTGTGTTTTAGTGTATTAAGAAAGGCAGCCAAATGTGATGATATTGTAAAGAAATTAGTTGATGCTTTTGGTTTGAGAATAATTGAAGAAAAAAAAGATTTTATTTTAGTCAAATAGTTTGAAGAAATTACCTGATTCTTGTTTCTGTGGTGCTTTTGCTGCTGCTTTTGGTTCTGTTTTTCCTAAAACAGTTGCTAATTTGCTTCTATCTACACTTTGTTTCTTCATTGCTTCATTCTTTTCTATTTTAGCTTCTGTTGCTTTAATGTCTCTTACCACTCTTTCTCTAAAATCTTTTATGCCTTTTTCTTTTTCAAATGTTAGTGAAGGCTTTTTCTCTTTTTTTGGCTTGTCAGCCATTGTTACTGTTGGTGTTTTCTTACCGAATCTTCTTTTTGTAGGTTCTAATTGTTTCCTAGGTACTCTTCCATAAACTAAGTAAGATAAACCACCAATAAAGACTACTGCTAACAAGATGTATAACCAACCTAGCTTGTATCTTGTTGTACCATTTACAACCTCAACATTATCTACATTTAGTAAAGCATTTCCTGTTGGAAGTTCGATTGCATAGTTTCCTGAAGGAACTTCATTTGCAAGATTGATTTCTATTGTTTCATTTACTCCTATACTCTTTTTCTTTGTTAGAGTATTATCATATCCTGCACCAGACACAAGAACTTGAAGATCTTCTCTATATCTTGTGTTACCCATGTTTCTAATATAAAGGATTTCTCCTTCTACCCACATTTGCATGTCTTCTATTTCATTAACTATTAATGTGTCTTCATCTTGGATTTCTCCAACAGAAGATTTTATTGTCCAAGTTCCAGGTGTTGCGAACTGTGGAATTTTATAAGATAGATCAGTTGAAGATGCAACTTGTTTTTCTGAAACTAAATCACCAGCTGAATCTCTTACTTCTAACAATAAAGATCCATCCATTAATTCTTCAGCTTGATCATAAAGGAAAACTTCAAAATCTAATATGTCTTCAGGATCAAAAGATGTGTTTGATAGAGAATTTTCAAGTTTTGTAGCCACAGGTAGTATTTCAAAAGTTGTTGTATCTGTTCCACTATTACCATCTATATCATTTACATCAACTGTAATAGTATGTTCTCCGGATCCAATTAATAGGTTTGCTTCAACTTCATAGGTGAATGATCCAGAAATTAAAGATGTACTTGTTAGTTCTTCATCATCTACAGTTATTTCTACTGTTGCTTGATTAACTAACTCTTGATTAATATTTTTTACTGATCCATAGATTATTACCATCTCTCCAGGATATAAGGTCTCTTCTTCTAGATCTATAACTACTGAAAGTTCATCAACAATTTCAAAAGTTTCAATTGAGTCAAATCTTTGTTCATTACCATAGCTATCTCTTACAAGAAGATTTAAGTCATAATTTCCAGGGTAGGTATTTGAAGAATCATAAGTGTAAGATAATGTTCCACCGTATACAGCTACTGAATCAATTAGGTATTCAACTCCTTCTTGTTCAAAGTATATTTCTGCTGTACCAGTTATTTTTTCTTCATTCATTTTTGTAATAGTACCAGAAAGTTTGAAAGCGTCACCCATTTGTACTTGATTTTGGTCTAAACTAAAAAGACCTTCAAGCTCTTTTGTGACTGAAAAAACATCTGATGAAGTTGATTCAAGAGGAATGCCACCAGCAAGAACATCTGCTTCTAGTTGACAAGAACCACTCATTGATGAAGTAACAATAATATCGGGAATACCAATTTGGGAGAAAGTTTGTTGTTCACCAGCATTAAGGTCAATAGGTACTAATTGTCTAGGGAAGGAAGTGTTTGAACAATCTACTACAATCTGTAGAAATCCAGAGAGTTCCTCCTCTTGGAAAACATAGCCTTCCACGTCGATAGTGTCTCCTATATTGTATAGTGCATCTGATGGACCAGAAATACTTATTGTTGCTGCGACTGATGGTAATAATAGTAGTATAACAAAGATAAAAACAATTCCTCTTTTCATTTTTGACAATCTCCCCTCGATAATTTTATTAATATAAAAGGATGAATATTTATAAATTTTACTATATGAGAAAATAAATTTAAATTATTAGTATATTATAGAATTTTTTATGTTGTTCTTTATTAGTAGTTACAAAAGCGAAAGGTTTATATAGTATTAATTTGGGTTTTTTATATTATGTTAGAAGACAAACTTAAAGATGTTGGAATTGAAAGAGTTACTGATTTACACCCTTCTTCAAATAGAATTTTCTCTGATAAAATTTTAGATCATTATTGGTTAGACAGTGTTGTGTTCCCAATGGTTGAAATTTTTGGTGAAAAGGCTGAAGCAAGTGCAACTAAGAAAGGAGAGATAGGGTATAGAGTAGTCCAGGGACTTACTGCTGCAGTAGGAGTTGTTCCTTATGTTGGTGCTGAAGTTGCATCAAGAGTTCATGAGAGTGCTTTAAGAGGAATTGGAAGACTTGCTAAATTTGTTGCTGGAAAGGTTTATGATCAAATAAATAAATCAGACAATGAACTCTTACGAGTTATTGATGATTTAAGAGATGCTTATGGAAGAACTAGAGCCGAGTTTGGAAATAGATTGGGTTCAAGAGGAAGGTGGAAATGGGATTTAGCTAAAGATATTGGAATGGTTGCAATGTCATTGATTGTAGCTAATAGTGCGATTATAAAAACTGGAGAGATTATTATTGGAGATAGAGTGGATGATGATAGAAGAGGAAGTGAAGTTTTACCTCCTGGAACAGATTATCCTCCACAACAATTACCTCCTCCAGTTGTTTATGAACCAGAACCAATTCCATTAGCTGATTTAGATGAGTTTAATCAACAAAAAGTTTTGATTTACTGTGCTAATGATGGAGAAAAACAATATGCTTTAGATTCATTAAGAGAAAGAAGTAGATTAAGAAGTGCAAGTAAGAGGATGAGTTTTAGAAATATTGGTGGAGGAGTAACAAAAGTTACTTACAGAGGAGCGGGAGATGTTCCTATTGAAATGCATGTAGTTACTTCTACTAATAGTATTCCTGATAATGATTATAGTGTTGTTCAAGTAAGAGGACATACTTGGGATATGGCACCTTTAGCTGAAGAGGTTAGAGATCATACTGATGACCATGTGATTTATTTCTTTGGTGGTTGTAACTCAGATGGATTGGCATCTGGATTAGCTGATGAGAATACTGCTGTAATTGGTGGAGATGGTATTCAAAGAGGTGCAAGTAATGGTTATTTGTTGGTTAGAATGCTTGATGAGATGGGTAGAACTGATGATTGGAGTACTCTAAGAGCTAATATTCAAGCTAATTCTCAAGTTGCTGGAACCTTTACTTGGCCGGGTGATTCTAATTATGTTAGGTAGAAAAGCTTAAATAGAAATTTTTATTTAGTGATTCTATGGATATTGAGACTTTGAGGCATAGTGCTGCACATTTATTAGCACAAGCTGTTAAGGAATTATTTCCAGATGTTAAGTTGGGAATAGGTCCAGCTATTGAAAATGGTTTCTATTATGATTTTCAAAAGGATGAACCTTTTACTCCTGAAGATTTGAAAAAAGTTGGGAAGAAGATGAAATCTTTAGCTCATCAAAAAATTAAGATTGAAGAAGTTTCTATGAGTGATAAAGACTTAGAAGATTATTATAGGAAAGAACCTTTTAAGAAAGAGTTAGCTGATGAGTTAGACAAACCTACTTTCTTTAAACAAGGAGAGTTTATTGATTTGTGTAAAGGACCTCATGTTGAAGATACAGGTAAGGTTAAAAATTTTAAATTGATGAAAGTTTCTGGTGCTTATTGGAAAGGTGATGCTTCTAATACTCAGTTGCAAAGGATTTATGGAGTTGTTTTTGAAACTAAGGACGAGTTGAAAGCTCATTTGAAGATGTTGGAAGAGGCTGAGAAGAGGAATCATATTAAGTTAGGAAAAGAGTTAGGATTATTTTCTATTCATAAAGAAGGACCAGGTTTTCCATTTTGGTTACCTAAGGGAATGGTTGTTTGGGATGAATGTATGAGATTATGGCATGAAAAACATGAAGAATATGGTTATGAACAGATTAAAACTCCAATTATGTTACATAAAACACTGTGGGAAACATCAGGGCATTGGGAAAATTATAGAGAGAATATGTATGAAACTAAGATAGATAAAGATGAATTTGCAATTAAACCAATGAATTGTCCTGGAGGAATTTTAATTTACAATGAAAGATTACATTCTTATCGAGAGTTTCCAATGAGAGTTGCTGAAGTTGGTTTGGTTCATAGGCATGAGCTAAGTGGAGTATTAAATGGAATGTTTAGAGTTAGGGCTTTTTATCAAGATGATGCTCATATTTATATGGAGAAAAAGCAAATT
>CAZAKS010000020.1:0-11136 GCA_964485975.1 Candidatus Woesearchaeota archaeon | reverse complement strand
ATGTACAGTGTTAGCTCCCTCCGGTTGAGTGGGTTTTTTGAAAATAGCATCTATAAAAATTAAACCATATTCAGACAGATTATCAGATCTAAAAAGGTCTAGTGATGTAGTTAGAGTTGGATAAAGACCTTCACCCCTACAAAGACGATATATTCTTCCTCCTACTTTGGGTTTTTTTTGTTACTATGTATATTTTATTCATAGAAAGAGCTTTTTAAGAGAGGATTAATAAATGTTACTTTTTCTTCCCTTTAGTCTCATTGAAATCATAGACGAAAACTTTTCCACAATTTGGACACCAATGGTAGCCATTATAAAAATTGTCAAAGTCCTCCCCACATCTATTGCATTCAGTCATATATTTAGAAAGGTTTTGTTGATTTTTAAGTTTTACTGTAATAAGTATACACTTAGTGTTTCCATGAATATTTCTTCAGATTCTAATAATCTCCAAGAATAATCTTTGAATAAGGTTTCTGGTTTTCCTGTTAATGTAGATATAAGAACTAATATCTTTCCATCTTTGTTGAGGTATTGTTTAGCTTGAGAGAGGAACTTTTTAAGAATCTCATCTCCTTTTTTACCTCCTGTTGTAGCTAGCTTGGAATCTTCTGGTTCTCTTTTATCTTCAGGTAGATAGGGTGGATTGAATATAATTAAATCAAATTTTCCTTCCACATTTTCAAATAAATTAGATTGTATTGCATTAATTCCTTTTTTCTTAACATATTCAACAGCTTCAGGATTTACATCTACTGCTAGAACTTCATTTTCAGGATCTTCCATAGAGGTCATTGCTTGTAGACCAGTTCCTGTGCCCATATCTAAGATCTTTCCTTGTGCATGCTTTCTAACATGTTGGTTTAATAGATATGAATCTTCTCTTGGTTCATATAAAGACATTATAATGCTTTCACATATTCTCTAATACGTGAAACTATTGAGGGTAGTAAAAACTTTTCAATTTTTTCTTGAAATATTACAGAGATTTCTTCTTTTTCGTGAACCCTGTATTTATTTTTGTATTTTTCAATAAAGTACATATCTCTTAATCTTTTTAATTGCCTTCGGATATTAGAACTAGCTATTCCATTTAATGGTAATTTATTATCTTTTCTTGATTTGATTACTTGATCTCTTATTTCTTCACTGGTTAAATCTGAATTGGAATCAAGAAGTATTTGAAAAATATCAACAATTACATCCCTTGAATCCCCTGGTTGAAGTAATCCAGTCGACAAACAGACTTTTCTTATTAAATCTCTTCTTGACATTTCATAAGGTTTTTCATATTTCCTTAGTGTCAATTCGGAAAGAGGAACATCTCTTGATACTTTCATGTATAATCTAAAGAAATAGTAATTTAAATATGTTTTTATTATATAGCAACTGCTTCTGCAATGGCAGTTCTAAAAACTGGTTCTGATGAAAAGAGTGCTGTCATCAATACTGCTCCTATGATCAAGAATAGAGTTAGTGTTATTACTAAAGATACTAAACACCAGATACCATGTTTAAATCCATACTTCATTCCTATAAATATTGGAGGGATGGCAAGTAACAATAAGGAAATCAGTATTGTGATTAAGACTAAGAATAAAGCAAATATATCGTCGTACATGTAACCTACTAAATTATGTAAGTTTGTTAGTAAGTATGCAACAACTAACCAAAAAAAGGATAATACTAAACCAAAGATTGAACCAAATAATACAGATCTTTTCATTTTCTTTTCTTTGATTCCAGTTTTAATTCCATAGACTGCTGCTAAAAGCACTGCACCAAAAAAGAAAATACCTAAGATAACTTTCCACCAGTTGATTGCAAACCAAGACTCGGCATATTTTCCAGTTACATGGAATGATTCATGTGGATCTAATGCTCCTGTATTTTCAATAAAGTTTGAGTTTTTCATGTAGGGAGCATACATCATTTCTTCTGCAACATCAAAAGTTCCTGCTGCAAGGTTTGATCTATAATCAGTTTCTGTTGATCCTCCTTGTAAGTATAAATCTTCAACAACATCAATTGAGACACTCATTGTGTGTATATCACTCTCACTCATGATTGATTCAAAATTAAAGTTGAAAACATCTCCTTTTTGTTCTGCATAGGATTCTGATTTGTAGTAAATATATAGATATATTGATTCCTGGTCTTTTTCAGGAATATCTAATGTCATTAGAATAGATTCAGATAGTTCTTCTATTTCATAGTCAATATTTGCAAAGTCCCAATCATAATACCAGTAGTCTTCTCCTTCATCTTCTATTGAATATTTTTGAACAACACTTATAATTCTAAAATCTTGTCCAGGTATTTCAAATTCTATAGTATCTAGATTATCATCATAATTATCTAATGTGATTTGAGCTAATACAGCTGCTTCTCCTTCTCCATCAAATACAACATAATAGTCATGAGTTTGGAATCCGGGTTCCCAAGCAAGTGCTGTTGTAAATGGAATTAGTAATAAGAGTAGTAGTAGTATTGAGAATAATTTTTTCATTTTTTAGATTTCCTATAGTCTAGATATACAATAGTTACAATAATAATACATACAAATACTAGGAAAAATAACCAATAAGGGTAGTAAACTCCTTGAGATAGTGTGTTTATAGCTGTATCTGCAACAGCAGGTGCTGCATCTTCAGCTGCTTCTTCCATTATGAACATTTCTTGTGTTCCAGTTAGTTTCATCATTGGTTGGAATGCTTTTAGTAAAGCAGTTCCTACTAAACCCACTAAACCAATTGGTATTATTTTCTTTAAAGAATCTTTCCAATCAAATCCTTTTGGAGCTATAACAATAAGCTTTTTTGCAATAGAGTATAATTCTACTTTTTTTCCCTTATCACTCCAAGCATGATCTTTTGTTTCAACCAAACCTTGTTTTTTTAAGTGGTTTAAGTTGTAAGTTACTGTGGAAATGGGAATATTAAGTTTTTTTGATAGATGGACTGGTGCTACTTTGTCATGTTCTCCTAAATAGTCTAAAATCTTTCTTGATGTATCATTAGATATTACATTAGCTAGATCTTTTGATTTCTTTTCATCGAGTGAAACCAGGATGTATTTATCTACCATGGGAATTGTAAAGATAAGGTTATATATAAAGGCTTTTTTAGGTTTAATCTGGGTTGAAGTTATTCTAGAAGGATTGCAGGTTTCCCAGGCATTGCATTATTCTTCTTTGCTTCAGAAGACTTTTCAGCTAATTCAACTGTAACTTTAGCACTGAATTCTTTTTCAAGTAATTTCATATTCTCTTTCATTGTTTCTAGATCGTCCTTTTGTGTAAGAACAATCTCTGGGATTCTTTGAGGATTCTTTACTAACATTGGAACAAGTTTAGAAATATCTTTACCATGTTCCTTATCTACTAATCCTTTAATCAATTCACCAATATTTCTGGTTTTCTCTATTTTTTTCTTTAACTTTTTAACAAAGTCATACTTCCACTTGTAAGAAATTATTAGTTTGATCTCTTTTGGCTTGTCTACTTTAGCCAATTTCTTAACTTCATTTATATCTCCCACTAAATTAGAGAGAGTATCTTGTAAGAATTCTGCTTTTTGATCTATTTTCTTAGCATCAAACTTTGGCCAACTATTTAATGAACAGTAATCTTTACTTAATTTAGACCAAAGCTCTTCTGAAAGGTGTGGTGCTACTGGACTTAGTAATTTAATCCATCTTTCTACAATATAATCATAAACAACTGCTAACTCTTCTTTTGTTAACCTTCTTTGAACTTTCTTTAATTCATTTGTTAAGCCATAGACTACTGCAGTTCCATACTCCCTTAACTCCATGTTGTCAAGATGTTCTGTTGATTCTTTTATAGTTCTTTCAAACTTAGAGATAAAAGCTAATGAATTTGAAGGAAGTTTACCTTTTTTCCTCTCTTTTATTGCAATTTCTAAAGCTTCATAGGTTTTTCCTAATATCTTCTTTACATTTTCTGCATCTTCATTTCTCCAATTAAATGCACCATCTAGTGTTGTTGAGGTAGTCATGTAGAATCTAAAGACATCTGCAGAGAAATTTGTCTTAATATCTAGTAAAGTAATTACATTCCCTTTTGATTTTGACATTTTCTGGCCTTCACTAGTAACAAATCCATGTAATGATATTTTCTTTGGCCAGTATTTTTCAGGGAATATACCTGCATGTGCAAATATGAAAAATGATAGGTGATTTGATAGGTGAGCAGTATAGGTATGTCTATGATCATTTGGATACCAGTAATCAAATTCTGTTCTAAACTCTTTTAGTGCTGCTTTTGATATCTTTGTTTCTTTAGCAACTTTGTCAACATCTCCTTTGTTTAAGTAAACATAGTCAAAGAAGGACAAAGTTAATTGATTAGGTTTTATTTTGTGTTTGTTGATTAGATTCTTAATTATGTAAAAAGACATGTAGATTGTTGAATCACTTAGAGATTCTATGATCCACTCTTTGTTAAATGGCAAAGGTGTACCAATACCTCTTCTTCTTGCACAATGTCTTTTGTCTAGCCAATCAAATGCATCATCAAACTGTTTTCTAGACTGCTTGGGGAATAGTTCCATTTTTGAAAGACACTTCTTTGCTTTGTCTTTCCACCCTTTTGCATTGAAATCTAAGAACCATTGATCATTAAGTACTGAAACAACTACTTTTCCCCCACATCTACAAAATGCTTCTCTTGAGGTTTCATACATTAAATCTGCTTTTTTCTTTTTGATTATTTCTTGTTTCATTAAATCTTTAGCTTTAGTTACTGACATTCCAACATATTTGCCACATTCTTTTGTAAGAACACCAGAATGGAAACCTTCTTTGTAGATTAGTTTTGTGGCTTCTTCTAGTTTTTTATCCTCTTGATTTTTTATTTTCATGATTTCAACTATTTTTTTAGCTGCAAAGTCTCCATATTTCTTTGTAGTTAGAATTTTAATTGGTTTTATTTTTTTAATCATCTCTGGATCTAGACCATACTTTTTACATACGGCTTTGTCCTTTTGTAAATCTAGTATTGCTACATAGTCATAAGCTGAATCTGATGGTACTGAAGTTACTATACCGGATCCAATGTCTGGATTTGTAAATGTGGAAGGTAGAATTATTACTTCTCTTTCTATACCTGGAGCTATTGCATACTTTCCAATTAATTCTTCTCCTTCTATATACTCTTTTGTTTCTAGTTTTTGTTTTGATTTGCTAATTTTTCATAACAAGATTTTGACATAACCCAAGTTTCTTTTTCTACTTTTACTTTTACATAATTTGTATTTGGATTTACCCATAAATTTGTTTGACCATAAACTGTTTCTGGCCTTAATGTTGCTGCTACTAAAATTAGGTCTGAATCTTTTAACTTGAACTTTAGTAATGTGAATTCTTGTTTTTCAACTGGATTTGTATCTGCATCTTGTATGTCATCTTCACCCACTGCATTATCACAAGAAGGACAGAATAGAACAGGATAGCTTCCTTTGATCAAATAATTTTTCTCTTTATATTTATGAAATTGCCAAGTAATAAATTGTTGATAATCTTTATCTCCAGTTGTGAATCTTCTTGTCCAATCTATTCCTAGACCTAAACTAGCATATTCATCCATCATTTTTGGAATAAAGAACTTAACTATGTTCCAAGGATCTTTGAATGACTTGATTGTTTTTTCTAATTCTTGCTTATTTTTAACATAATTTTTAACATAACTTTTGTAAAGTGTTATTTTCTTTTCATCTCCTTTTTCAATAGCAGCTGAGATTCCAAGAACTGGTGTACCTGTGATGTGAAACGCTAAAGGAAATATTGTGTTGAACCCTTGCATTTTCTTATATCTAACATAGACATCTCCTTCTACTGCAGCCCTACCATGACCTATGTGTAGAGATCCAGAAATATATGGATAAGGAGTAGTGAAGAAGAATTTCTTTGATTTTGTTATTTTTGGCTCAAAGATCTTATCTTTTTTCCATTTTTTTTGCCATTTATCAGATAATTTCTGTAGGTCCACCATTGTGATTTAAAAAGAAAAGATTGTTTTTAAAGTTTTCTTTAATTTCTTCCTGAAGATATAGACTGTTACTAGAGGTATTATGAGTAATGCCCATAACCAAGAATAATCTTTACCTATCTTTAGTGCTCCAAGGTTTAATCTTGAATCTGATTCCTTATCTACTGTTATTTTAATTGAATTGGCTATTCCTAACCCCTGGATATCTTGGATTTCATATATGTATATTTCTTCTGAAAAGTCATCTGTAAGATTTAGTCTTATTTTTTCATCAGGACTTAGTTGAAATCTTTCTTCATAGCTTCCAGACTTTATTATATAATCTGCTTTTTCATCTATGTTGTTTATTACTAAAAAATCAGAGGTTACTGTTGTTGGTGTTACTGCTAGTGCTGACACAGAAGGTAGTAATAATAAAAAAAATAAAATATATTTCATTTTTTCCCCCTTAATGCATGTACTTGGTGGTTTCTGTAATAATCATAACTAATTTCTAGTATTGATTGATTGACTTCTAAATCATTACTTAATTTAGTTATTATTTTTTTAAGATTCTTTGAAGAAAGTTCTTTTAATTCAAAACCAATCTCCCAATACATTGTTTCTAGGTTTTCTCTTAAGGTAAAAGTTAGTTCAATTTCTGTTTTGTTTATTATCCTTCTTATATTCTCAAGTAGTATATCATAGTACATTTTATGTGCTCTCCATACTTGTTACAGTTATTATTCCATTATAGTCTCCAGGTGTTGCCTCTCTAGGTATTGTTATCTTGAAAAGAAGTTCTTCATCGGTATTAGGTAGGACATCTAAGTCTAGCAATGGATTAGTGTTTAGAGGTAACCAAATATCACTAAAGACTTCTAGATTTTCAATAGAGATATTATAACTGTTTGATACTAGATCAGTTCCTCCAACTTCTAAATCTACTACTACATTTCCAGTGTTTGTTATTTGTAGGTTTGTCTCTTGTTGTTCATTTACATTTAGTTCAAAGTCTAGAGATGAAGTGTTTATTATTGTACTAATAATTCCTAGATATTCAAAAGAGGTTAATTCTGAATCACAGTAATTGTTGTCACAAATTGTTATGTTTACTGTATATTCTTGTGCAAGATCAAAAGTTTGCATTTCAAAACTTAGATTACTTGATGTAAAGTTGTAAGTGTTGTTATTTACTTCTAAGAATATTTGGTCTACATCTCCTTCATTATCTCCATAGTCTAGGTTTAGATTGACTTCTTTAGGTAGATCTATGTTGGGTAAGACTTGAACTCCTTCATCTAAAGAATCATCTGTTAGGAAAGTTATTCCTGTTATGTTTGGAGGTGAGTTGGCTACTGTTAGATGTATTTCTACTTCTCCATCAGAAGGTTCTGTTGTTGTGAAGCTTCCATTTCCAGGTGTTGCAGGAGCTTCTTCCCATTCTGTTAATGAAAGCCTTTGTATTGAGTTTCCTCCATCTCCTCCGAATGATTCATTATAGGAAATTTCTTCTGTATAATCTCCACTTAAGATTATTGTGTCTTCTGGAGTTAAAGAGAATGAACCATCTGCACCTTGATAGGGTTCGTCCCATATTCCATTGTTGTTTCCCCAATAAGATTCAAAAGAGTCAGTGTCTTCATCATCACCATCGAGAAGTTCTCTTGCTATGATAACATACTCATCAGGTTCTATTGTTATATCATCAAAATCACTTCCATCTAGAGTCCAGTCAGAAAGGTTGACAGCTTCATTACCTGAGTTGTATAGTTCTATCCATTCTCCATCTGGGTCTGAGATATCAGGGGAGTGCATTATCTCAGTGATGTAGACGTTTGCTGTGGCTAGTGGGATAAAGAGTAGGAGTAAGGGTAAGATCAATAGTTTTTTCATTTTATCACCAAGTCTTTTTTTGATAGGATTTTTAAAAAGAGTTTAGGAGAAAAAGCTGAAGGATTTTCAAGTAAGACCAAAAAGTATAAAAAAGGCTAATTTCTCTTGTTTTCTTATATGGGCCCGTAGCTCAGCTTGGATAGAGCGCTAGCCTTCTAAGCTAGAAGTCGTGGGTTCGAATCCCTCCGGGCCCGTATATTCTCTTTTAGAAAGTTTTTTAAATAGATGTTAAAAAAGTTATTTTATGATAGTCACAAGTTCAGACCATTTTTTAAGGCATCCAATCCTTGAAGATAGAGAAAGCTATGAATTATTAGCAAGTGCTCAAGCAGGAGATGGACCTGCAAGAAACCGACTGATTCAATGTAATTATAGATTAGTTTGGAGTTTAGCAAGAAGATATTCTCTAGCAATGAGTGTGGATGAGGCAGATCTTATTTCAAGGGGATTAGAGATTGTTGATAGAAGTATAACTGCTTATGATGAATCAATTGGTGTACCTTTTCCGAGTTTTTTAACCAAAAATGTTGCTAGAGGTCTATCCTCATTAGCTAAAGCAGAAAAGATAAAAAGAATGCCAGTTGATAGAGATCAAGTTGGTGATGATGGTTCTTGGCTTGAAAATGTTACTGAAGATGAGAGAGCTGATCCAGAAAGGAGATTATATCAAGAAAGGTTGGTGGCTATAATGCCTATGTTTTTAGGAAAACTTGTTGGTTCTGGATATTTAACCCCAGAATATGCAGAAGCATTAAGTATGAAATATGGCTTAAATGGAAAATATCACTCCAATGCGGAGATAGATGCTCATTTTGGCAGATCAGATGGTTGGGCAAGAGTAACCCTTAGTAGGTGTTTATTAGAATTGGGTAAAAAACTAAGAGGAAAGAATCTAGACGATTTCTTATAATAACAACAAATCTTATAAATCAAAAATTATTCTATTTTGTCTATGCACCCGTGGCCAAGCGGCTAAGGCAAGTGGCTGCAACCCACTGATCCCCAGTTCGAGTCTGGGCGGGTGCTTTTTTAACATAATAAATTCTAGAATCAAATTAAAATAAAAGAAAAAAAATAGAAAGTCTATCTTGTCAATAGCCTTACTAAAATTATCAGGATCACAACTAGAACAATAATTCCTAGGATCCAGAACCACATTGTAGTGTCCCAATCTGAGATGCCTGCAAAGTTTCCAGTAACTTCATTACCTTCTCCAAAGTCAAGGCTAATCAATTCTGAAACAACGTCACCATTAGCATCTTGAACTTCAATAACTAGGTCATGGATACCAGTTGTATCAGTTTCTAGATTTAGGTAGACATATGCATGAAGTGATTGTCCTGCTTTGATTGAACTTAGGTATTCAGTACCTTCAATGTCTCCCCAATTAACATCATCAACTTTCAAAGAGATAGTTGAATCTTCATCACCAATATTCTGAATGATTATTGGAATTGTTAACTGGTCTTGACCTTCAACATCAAAGTCGTTATCAACATTTAACTCAATTTCAACACCTGAAACCAAGTCATCATTTGGATCTGTGGTTGAACTACCATCTGTTCCATCTGTTCCATCTGCTGGGCAAGAGTCAACATCAATACTAATAAGCTCTGAATCAAAAAGATCTCCATCTTCATCATAAAGCAAAATATCAATGTAGTATGTTCCAGCTACAAGATCATCTGGTAAGTTTAGATTGAATGTAGATGTATAGTCATTGTCATTGTCATTATAGTCTCCTAGATCAAATCCAGGGGTACTTTCACTAATGTCCAATTCAGATTCACCAATTTCAATGTAAACATTGTCTTGTTCATCATTACCTACACTCTCTACTTCTACTTCAAGAACATATGAATCACCACATTCAAGGTCTGAAGGTGAAACTGAGGTAGATACGATTCTAACATCATCATCTTCTCTATCAAAGTCGATTCTTACTCTTTCATAAGTACACTCATCGTCTTCGTCTCCATCTTCGTTAACCTTTACATATAAGTAATATGTGTTGTCTTCATCAATATCTGTAGGTAATTCAAACTCAACATCAAAGTCTTGTTCTTCATCATCATCAATATTAACTGTATCGACATTTTCAGTTCTAACTTCTTCTCCTTCTGTAAGATCCCATAAGATTAGTTCAATTTCAACATCGATGTCATCATCGTCATCATTTTGAACTTCAAATTCAACTGTAATGGATTCTCCAGGAGTGAAATCATCACCATTATCTGGTTCATCAATACTTACTTCTAATTTGTTTCCTTGAAGACCATCTTCACAAATTTCTGCATCTAGATCAACATCTAAAAGGATTTCTGCTGTTGCAGTACCTGCAGTTAGAGTGATTACACCCTCATAAGGTTCTCCAGAATCAATATCTTCATCAGCTGCAGTATTAAGAGTAATATCTGCTGAATCTCCTGGTGCAAGAGCGGCTGGAATATTTGTGAATGTTAGAGTGATAGGATCACCATCATTATCTTGCATTTCACAAGGTCCATCTTGTACACATGTTGGATCATCATTTTCATCACTTACAAAATCTACATGAAATTCTAATGTGCTTGAACCAGTGATTGTAACAGAGATAGTATAGTCATCAGAATTATCTGGAAGTACTTCTACATCTAGAGTTGAAATACTATCAGTGAAAGCATCAGCAGACTTTACAGTTAGAGTTAATGTTGTTTGTTCAGTTGTTTGATCAACATCTTCTGTACAGGTTATTGTAGATGTGTAAGTTCCTGCTCCAATACTTTGTGGTATTGTTATTGAAAAATCTGATGTTCCTGTTAAACCTGCTCCAATTCCAGTAATATCTGAGATTGTAGGAGCTACAATTGTGTAGGTTCCATCAGTTAAGTCTGTGGAAGTGCAAGTGAATGATAGATCAACTGCATCATCATTTTGCAATTCAAGTGTATAGGACACGCTATCACCGATATCTCCACTGCCAGTGTTTAAACTAACTATTGAAAAGTCAGCAGCTGAGACACAAACGATCCCTAGCAACATGATTGCTAATATGGCCAATAATAGCTTTTTCATTATATTTTACCCCCAAGTAAATTTATAGTCTGTAAAATATAGGTTTGTTTTATAAACATTATGTAATATAGAATGAGTTTTTGTCTCTATATAGGGACATTATATTTTTAGGGAAACAACCTTAGAAATACCTTCTTGCATAGAAACACCATAGATTACATAACAATTGCTACACCTAGTGATGCAACTGATTTTGG
>CAZAKS010000019.1:0-11360 GCA_964485975.1 Candidatus Woesearchaeota archaeon | reverse complement strand
TTTTAACCATTCTTTTTACTCTCCTTCTTCTCCTCTTTTACACTCAGTTTTTCTTTTCTTTTCTTATCATCAAGGATTAAATTTGTAATAATCAAATTACTAGGATTTATTGGGTATGGGGTTTTTGAACCATCTTTCTTTATATTTTCTGCTCCCTCAACATATACCTTACTTTTCTTAAGTTCCAGATCAGTAACCTTTCCACTTTTTTTGCTAAACTGCCCCCTTAAAATTTTAACAGTGTCGCCTTTTCTAACAGTGATACTCCTTCTTCCATACTTTTTCCTTAACTCTGGACTTAAATGAACTCCCATAAATTTTTGCCTAATATGTAATGGAGCATTATAGCTATACTTTCTCTGTTTTGCAACAGTTTTACTTGAAATCCAATCTTTACTCCAATCTACCATTTTATACTACGATATTAGCGACCTTTGAAATACCTGGCCACCTTTCTGTTGCCTCCTTTGCAATTGCTCCTTTGAATATTGTCCCCTTAGGATTACCCTTGTCATCTTTTAAAACAACAACAGCATTATCTTCGAATTTAATTCTTGAACCATCTGGTCTTCGGTATTCTTTCTTCTGTCTAACAATAACAGCAAGAACAACCTTATTTCTCATATCAGGTTTACCTTTAATTACTGAAGCACTAATTAAATCACCAATCCCCCCTGCAGCTATCCTTCTTCTAACTGTTTTATGGCCTCTTACACTAATAAGTTTAACAACTTTAGCTCCAGAGTTATCACAAGCAGGTATTTCAGCCCCTACAGGCAGTCCTTTTACTGTTTTACATGTTAGTGCTTTCATTTTTCAATTTTGATTACAACAAAGTTTTTTGTTTTACTTATTGGTCTTGTTTCTCCAATCATAACTTTGTCTCCTATTTTTGCATCAATACATTTAGGATTATGAACTGTTACTCTGGTTCTTCTTTTCTCATACCTTTCATATTTAGGTATATAATGAGGTCTAGACCATTCTACCAATATGGTTTTGTGGATACTTTTTTTGATAACATTTCCAACAAATGTTCTACCTCTAACTTTAATCTCACCATGAAATGGACAATGTTTATCATCGCATTTCTCTTTAGGTAAATCCACTTCAATTCCGATATTTTTTTTCTGTTTCATTTTTTCAATCTTTCTTCAGGCCTTCCCACCAAAACCTTTCCATCCACTTCGACCTTTTCCTTCTCAAGTTTGAACACAAAGGTTGCATCTTTTTTCAAGATTTTTTTCTCACCTTTATTTGTTGCCAACACAATCAAACTTCGTGTTTCATCAACCACCTTTCCTTTCAAACCACAAAGGTCTTTGTTTGTTGAATCAACCACCTCAACATCCAATCCTATTAACTCATGTTTTTTGAGGTTATTTGAAGTTATCATTTCCTACCCTTTTTTTCATGGATATTCTTGACAACAATTGTTCCCGCCGAAAAACCCTGTTCCACAAGGAATTCCTTTACTCTGGTAGCATGATTCCCCTGCAACTCAATGTTTCCATCCTTTGCAGTTCCTCCACACGCCAATTTTGATTTCAGCTTTTTTGCCAAATCTTTAATGTTTATGTCCTTTTCATCTATGCCTGAGACCTGGGTAATCAGTTTTCCAAACCTTCTCTTCACAACATTTATTGTGATCTTTTGTTCTTCTTTTGCTATTGTCTCACAAACACATAACTCCATTGGGAGCCCACATTTTGAGCAAATCTCACTCATTGTTTTGTTTTAATAGCCTCCTTTTTCTTTTCAGTTTGAATAGTAAATATTCTTGCAATTGTTTTTTTGACATTTCTAACATTTCCTGGATTCTCAGGAACAGTTCCGGTTGAAATTTGAGCATTTATTTTAATTAATTCTTTTCTTAATTCTATCAACTTTTCATCTAATTGTTTTTCAGATAGTTTCCTTAGCTCGTTATTTTTTACTTTCATCCTTCTTTACCTTTTTCTTAACTACTTTTTTCTTCACTTTCTTTTTAACAGTTTTTTTCTTAACTACTTTTTTCTTCTCTTTCTCTTCCTTTACCTCTTCCACACCTTCTTCCTTAGTTATTTCTTCTACTTTAATAGTTAGTTTTGGATCTTCTTTAATTATAATCTTGTCAGGTAACCGAATATCTGGTGGAGAGATTCTAATTTTAATTCCTACACTTCCAGATTTTAAATTAGCAATACTTTGGCCATATCTTACTTGTGAAACAGCAACATCTCCAGATTTTTTCAAGTAACCAGCATAGAATCTCCAACTCTTTGCTCTTGCTCCTGGCAAACCTCTTCCACTAATTAAGATTTCAGCACCAATAGCACCAGCGTCGATAATTCTTTGTAATGTTCTATAACCTGTAGATTTAAATCTTTTAGGACCAAATCTCTCTAGTACATTTGAAATAGTTTCAGCCATAGTTTGGGCATCTAGATCTGGTTTAACAATTTCTGCAACCTCAATTTGAGGATTTTCCATTTTGAATTTATTTTTTAGTGCCCTTGTAAGGCTCTTAATAGTTTCACCTTTCTTACCAACAATCAATCCAGGTTTTGCAGTATAAATAACAACTTTTTCACCTAATGGTGTTTTTTTAATTGTGATAGAGCTATACTTTCCTCTACCTAAATGTTGAGACATATAAGTTCTTACCATAAAGTCTCTCATTTTTTCCGCAACAAATTTTCTTTCTATCATTTTTTCTTTTCCTCTTTTACTTTCTTTTTCTTCTCTTTCTCTTCCAACACAATTTTTATATGTGTTCTCTTCATCTCTCTTCCTCTGTGCCTTCCATGGTGTAATGAACCATTTCCTTTATTAGCAATAAATTCTGAAATATACAAAGTATCTATATCAAGACCCTTATCCTCTGCATTACTTTCGGCAGAGTTCAATAAACCTAAGATTCTTGTTGCAGCTTTAACTGGGTATCTTCCAGCAGCTATTCTACCTTTTTTGTGTCCTACATCCATATTAAATATTTTAAATGGCACAGCAACTTTTTTTACAATAACTCCTTCCATTAAAGTCTTAGCTTTTTCAAGAGGTCTACCTCTAATAAAATTACCAATCTCTATGGTATGTTTCTTGGAAATATCAAGATTGCTTCCAATTACACTTGCTGAATGTTCTTTTTTTGCCATTTTTATTTAACTGATGCAGCAGCACTTGATTTTGTTGCTCCAATTCCTGGAGCAGAGTGTGCTATTCTTTGTCTTGATAAAGCAAATTCTCCTAAATAATGTCCTACCATTTCTGGTTGAATCAATATTTGTTCGAATCCCTTACCTTTGTGAATATGAATTGTTAAGTTAACCATTTCTGGGATTATAATCATATTTCTACAGTGGGTTTTAATTGGTTTTTTGGTCTTACCATCTTTAAATTTTTGAATTCTAGCTAGTAGTTTTTTCTGAGGTTCAGTAAATCCTCTATTCAAACTCCTTCTAGTTCTTGCAGGGAGTAACTTTGCTAATTCTTGCATATCCATCTCCTGCAATTCTTTCAATGATTTTCCCCTGTAAGTATATTCTTTTTTTGCCATTTTATTTTTTCTTCCCAGTTCTCTTTGCTTTGATTAAACCAACATTTCTTCCTGCAGGAGCCCACCTTGGTGCTGTTTTTGGCTTACCTGCATGCCTTCCTCTTCCAGATCCGAATGGGTGATCTACAGCGTTCATAGCCACTCCAGATGTTTTTGGATATAATTTGTTTCTTGCTCTCATAGCATGCATTTTCTTACCTGCCTTTAAGATAGGTTTTTCTTTTGCACCACCACCAGCAATAACACCAATTGTTGCTCTAC
Source organism: Candidatus Woesearchaeota archaeon (assembly GCA_964485975.1). GTDB lineage: Archaea > Nanobdellota > Nanobdellia > SCGC-AAA011-G17 > GW2011-AR17 > JABHZQ01. Next base: position 7,561 of record CAZAKS010000019.1, on the reverse strand, counting down.
ATCTTCCATCCAATTTCTTTTGTTTTTTTGAAGGTAAAATTATTACTATTTTTTCTCCAGCCTTTCCAAAAACTTTAGCATAACTTCCAGAAGTTCTTACTAATTTCCCACCATCTCCAGGCCTTAATTCAATATTATAAACTAATGTTCCATCAGGGATATTTTGTAAAGGAAGTGTGTTCCCTTTCTGAACCGGAGCAGTAGCACCAGCAGCAATAACATCATTAACTTTTAACCCTAATGGGGCAGATACTAAAATACTCTCTTTTTCATATTTAACTAAAACCAAAGGAGCACTATGTCCAGGACAATCAATTAAATCCTTAACAGTACCATAGATAACTCCTTCCTTTTCTAATTCATCTAAAGTTCGATATTTTATAGTACCTTTATATCTATGACTAGGGGCTTTGTAAGTAGTTGTTCCTCTTCCACGTCTTTGTGTTATTAATCTCTTTCCCATTTTACATTAATCCTAGTTGTGTAGCCACATCAATTGCTGGTGTGTCTACTGATAATTTTAAATATGCTTTTTTCTTTCCTGAAGGTAAGATTGCAGTATTAACTTTGTCAACCTTAACTTTAAATATTTCTTCAACAGCTTTTTTTATTTCTGGCTTCTTAGCTTTCCTATCCACAATAAAGACTAGTTTATTTTCTTCTTGCATAACCTTTACATTTTTTTCAGTGGTTAATGGATATTTAACTATTGAATAGGAATCTTTCATTTTTTAGTCTCCTTTTTTGCCTTTTGATAAAATAAATCTTCCTTGCCTAATCTTGCTATAGCTCCTTCAGTCCATACAGTAAGTCTTCCAGCATCACAACCTGGAGCTAACAATTCAGCATTTAAATCACTAACAATACAAATATCAAAACCTTGTAGATTCTTTGAAGATTTAACTAAAGGACACTTTTTTGAAATAACAATCAATGGTCCCTTTTTGTATTTGTACTTTCTTCCTCTCATAGTTCCCTTTCCAGCCCTAATTTTCTTATACTCTACTCTTTTCATTTCATCAGCCATAAGCTTAGTGAATAATGTATAAACATCTTTAGTTTTAGTTAGTTCTTCAATTTTTGAATCAATAATAATAGATTCAGTTGTATGGCCTCTTTTCTTTACTAAATCAGAAGTCATAGTAGCTGCAATTGCACTTCTTATTGCTTTTCTTCTTTCTTTAATATTAATTTTTTCAGTCCAATCTTTCTCAGCTTTAGGTGGGTGTGATCTCCTACCTCCTACTGTGTTAGGAACAGTAGCACCTTGATAAAAGAAATGTAAACCTCTTCTTGTTAAAACTTTTCTTGGTGTTCTTGAGTTTCCATGTCCATATGAAGACTTGTATTCCTTTCTTCTTTTAGAAAGATGAGAAGCATAACCCAATCCTGCTCTCTTAAATGCACCATATGGTTGGATTTTATGGGATTGAACAGCTAAAACTGCTCTCTTAATTATATCTGGTCTAAATTCTTCATCAAACTGTCTAGGCAAATCAATATCTTTAGCTTTTTTACCATCCATTCCTTTTAGTTCTGCCTTCATTGTTTAGACTCCAAACTTGTATAAGTTATATCAATTTTAGGGATTTTACCTTTAGGTCTTATTGCCTTAATTAAAGTAATAGGTCTCTTGGTAGCTCCAGGAACAGAGCCCCTAATTAAAACATAATCATTCTTTAAAAAACCAAACCTCAAAAATCCACCCTTTGGATTTATCTCCTCAACCTTATCTCCAATCTTTATTACTTGTTTATTATACTCTGTCCTCAAATGGTAACCAAATCTTCCTGGTTGAGCAACAGTATATTGAACTTTTTTAGTTGTCCAAGCACCTAGTGTACCAATCCCTCTTATCTTCTTCTCTGATTTGTGTTGTAATCTTTTAACACCAAATTTCTTTATTGTACCACTAAATCCTTTACCTTTTGTTACACTATGAATATCAATTAATTCTCCTTCCTTTAATACATCAGATAATTTAACTTCCTTATCTAATAAGCCCTTAGCAAATTCTAATTTTTCTTTATTGTCCTTCCCACCAACTCCAACTTCTATTAAATCAGGTTTTTTCTTTCCCATACCAGTTAATTTAGGTTGAGTATAAACAGTAAGCATGAGTCTATCAAAATCTTCTTTTTCTTCTCCAGACTTTTTAGCAATTTTAGTTTTTCTTGCTAATTCCTTATCCACTTTTTTTGAAAAAATCTCAGAAATAATTTTTGAACCATCTTCATCTTGTTTGTATAATCTTATTGAATAGACCTTGACTGGGGGGCATTCAATAACAGTAACGGGAGTAGAAACATTCATGTTAGCACGAGGGGAATTAGCATTGCCTTCTTTTAGCCAGACATGAGTCATTCCAACTTTATAACCAATGAAACCTAAAACAGAATTTTCTTTAGAATCTGCCCAAGATTTAATTTTAGCGCAGTGCTTTCTACATCTAGCTCTTGGCCAAAATTGCATACTTCCTCGATGTGGATGATGTTTTGTCGGCATATTACACCTTTACTTATTTTGCTTTTTACATGTTTCTCTCGAAACAGCAGGTTTAAAGACGTCGAACCTGCACTCGCCTTTCTAGAATCAAGGTCAGTGACCTTGCGTTCTACACTTTTCGTGTGAACTCTAGCAAGTATAATCCTATTAAACAATGGATCTCAATCCACCATTTTCTTTACTCCTGAAAAATATGTAGTCTTTATAAACATTTCGCTGAATAGAGTCCAAACAGAAACTCTTAAATAAATCGAACCTTATAACATTCTCATGGCAAAAAGACAATATATCCTCTCTGCAGCGGCAATGGAAAAGCTCCTAAAGAAAGCTGGTGCAGAACGTGTTTCAGAGGATGCTAAGGATAAGTTAAGAGAAGTCCTCGACGATTATGCCGATAGTTTGGCACAGAAAGCTATCCGTCTAGCTAAACACGCTGGAAGAAAAACTGTAAAATCTGCTGATATCAAAGAAGCTGCAAAATAGATTCTAATCAAACAATCCCATACCAGGTATGCCTTTGTTACCTGAATCTGTAGAACTATATCCTCCACCTAACTCTTTATACTCTGGCTCTAACTTAGAATCCTTGTAATCTTTAGGCACTTTCAACTCCCTATACTTATTAGGCTTACCTCTATAGTGCCTCTTAACATTTTTGTAGAAAGATACAGTCATAGCTTCGCTAAATCCTACTACCAAAGCATAAATTCCTCGAAATATTTTTTTAGGCGTTTCCATTTATACCTCTAAATCATATTCTTTAACAACCTTACTACCATCTAGGTCAATCTCCCTTATTAACTTTCCTTTTCTGATGGCATGTATCCTAGCTTGAGCAAAATCGTTCTTATACTCTTCTGGGATAATAATATCATCAACCATAATTCTGTGTACGATTGTAGCTTTCTTAAAATTCTTATCAAAATCGAACGCAAACTCATCTAACAATTCGAGAGGCACCGTTGCTGAACAAAAGTTATCTTTCAACTTCCCTCCAGGCTTAGGCAAACTTTTACCTGACTTCATCTTGATATCTTTTCCTTTCACGTTAAGCAACATATACTGCATCTTAAACTTATCAAACAACTCTTTCAACTCTTTAGGACTAAACGTTTTCTTCAACTCTCCTGTATACAACTTGCCTCTTTTACTAAACTTCACAGTCTCAACTTCACTCTCAAAATCATAGTTAGCAATTATCTTTCCAGAAACTTCCACATCTTCGTTAGCGTTGTTAGCTACCAAGTAAAATAAAAAGTTAGACATATCAAAACTAGTCTTCACAACCAACTTCTTCCCAATCTTTAAACTGATGAGGAACCGTTCATATTCCCCCTTTCCTAACCTAACAAACTGCTTATGAATAAATTCGTCTTTTTTACCGTTACATACACCTTTTATGAAATTCATAACCTTAATTATACATAACTTCTTAATAACATTTTTGCTAAAGTTCTAACCGTTTCAACTCAATAGAAATCGCATTCTCGTTAACTCTAATATACTTAGGGCACAGAACGTACGGATACCCTTTATCTTTACAATACTTCAAAACTTTCGGATCAAACTTCACTACAACGTTAACCCCTTTCTTATCCGGATGAATTATTTCAAAGTCTTTAAGCTCTTCCTTAACCTCTTTTTGCAACTCCACCAACTTCTTATACTTATTCTTACGCAGGTAATCATATATTTCTTCATAAAACTGCGGATGTATCTTAGTTATGGACATCGGCTCACGCGCACAATCAAAGAAAGCTTTGTTACTCGTAGATATCCAACCTCCATACCCATAACCTACAGGTTTCCACTTCCCAAAACTACCAACGATTATATCTGAATGTTTTCCGTTACACAGTTTAGTATCTCCAATAGCGCCAGACGCATCTTCAATTATCAAACATCCTGCCTTACGACATATAGTTTTCATCTTTCTTAACGGCTGCTCAGCAAAGTACCCTGCGAAAGAAGAAAATATTACTGCTGACGCATTCTTAACTTTCCTCTTCAAATCTTTCAGATCGATCACACCATAATCTGTCTTCACTTCCACCACATTCAACCCAAAAAACTGCGGATATTTTTTGTAAGATATCCACCCTCCTTGGTCAGGTATCACTATATCTGGCTTAGGATTATTTTTAGCAGCTATGAACATAGCCATAAAGATTGCAGAATTACCTCTATCTGTCAAATGTATAAACTCATGCTTCGTAAACCTTCTTAACTTCCTATCTACTTTCCTTGTTAGCTTCTCTAAATCAGCCATAGCTAATTGAACTAAGAATATACTTATAAAAGTATCTTCAATCGCAATAATCGTTTTTAACTTGTAAATCCTTCGAATTTTGATGAAATACCCTTTAATTACCAAATTGATCCTAGAACAAGGCGCTGAGAAGGTGGCAATACCTCCACATATAGAGAATCAAGCGTTGAATGAAGCTGGCGCTTTATTGCTAAAACAGCATCGGTATGTTGAGGCTTCCAAATGTTTTGCTCGAGCTAAAAACAAGGAACAGTTGGTTGCAATCGGCGAATGGCTTACCTTACAAGTTAAGCATAAAGAAGCCGCTTATTTCTTCATGCACACTGATGAAACCGAAAAGATTGAATCCTGCGCCATTGAATGCATGAACTTAGGCCATTTAAACGAAGCAACCTGGCTATTTTCTATTACTAAGAACGAACATATGGTCAGTTTTATCCGGGAAAACTTTAGGTGATTCTTTCCACTTCTGGAAAATAAGGTTTTTCTCTATCATAAATAAGTCTATGAACTTCATTGATTACAACTTTGAACTCTTCTGTTTCATAATTGTCAGGAGATATAAATCTTTGATTGACTATATCAGCTAATTCATTCAATCTTCTAATAGAAGGCAAAACTTCTTCAACAAAAAGGTTTGGGTATATAGACTCTGAATACCTTTCATCATATCTGGGTATAGGAAATCTTCTTAATGCTTCGCTTGCAGATTCTTTACCTCTCGTTTTAAGTCTTGCGGCTATAGCAAAATAACAATTCCAATAGTCTCCAGTTATACCTGTTTTAGTAATTTGTTCCAGATCCATAAAAATCCTAAAAAAACGCTCGTTAATCAAGTTTTTGTTTAATACAGCTAAATTTTAGGTAAAGCTTTTAAAAAATAAAACTCTTCTTTGAAGCATGGCAAAGACGTTTTACATTACAACACCAATTTATTACCCCTCTGGTAATCCTCATATTGGTACAGTTTACTCTAATATCGTCTCAGATGTTTTTGCACGTTGGCACTTTATGCTTGGAGAAGAGATATTCTTTACAACGGGAACAGATGAGCACGCTTCAAAGGTTGAAAAAGCTGCAAAGGAGAAAAAAATTACACCTAAAGCTTATGTAGATCAAATGGCTAAGCCTTTCCAAGACGTTTTCGGTCTCTACAACATCTCATATAACAAATTTGTTAGGACAACATCTCCTAGTCATAGGAAATATTGTAAGGAGTTAGTTCAGAAACTTTATGATAAAGGAGACATTTACAAAGGTAAATATGAGGGTTGGTATTGTTATAGTTGCGAAACGTATTATACTGAGAAAGATTTGAAAGATGGAAACTGTCCCTTACATGGTTCTAAAGCAAGTTGGATGGAAGAAGAAGCTTATTTCTTCAAAATGTCAAAATATCAAAAGAGAGTTTCTAACTATATTGCAAACAAAGATTACATTTGGCCTAAATCTAGGCAACGTTTTATTTTAGGAAGAATGAAAGATGGGGTTAAAGATCTTTGCATATCTCGTACAAATTCTAAGTGGGGAATTCCTTTTCCTTTTGATCCCAAACATAGAATCTGGGTCTGGTTTGACGCTTTACCTAATTACACTTCAAGCACAGAAAATCCTTCAAAGAAAAAGTTCTGGCCTGCTAATATCCACGTAATAGCTCATGACATCCTTTGGCACCACAGCGTTATCTGGTTATCAATGCTCTTCGCCGCGGGAATTAAACCACCTAAAAAACTTTTAGTTCATGGTTTTATTAATGCTGCTGCTGGAGAAAAAATGTCTAAATCTCTAGGTAATGTTATTGATCCCTTTGGGTTATTAAAGACTTATCCTGCAGATAGTATTAGATACTTTTCTCTTCGAGAGATTCCTTTAGGCTCTGATGGAGTATTTTCAATGAAAGCACTAAGAGAAAGGCACAACAACGAACTTGTCAACGATTTGGGCAACTTACAGTCAAGAACTCTTACCATGATAGATAAGTACTGTAAAGGTAAAATCCCTCGAGTTTCAAAGAATGAACTACCTAAGAAACTTAACTTTAAGAAAATTAAACAACAAATGAACGATTATGAGTTACACAACGCTTTAGCAGAAGCTTGGAAATTTGTTAACGAGTGTAACAAGTATATTAACAAGAATAAACCTTGGGAGTTAGCCAAAACTAATGAAAAGAAGTTACACATAGTCTTATACAACTTGGCAGAATCCTTACGCTACTTATCTATTGTTTTACAACCTTTCATACCAGACACTGCGTTAAAGATAAAGAAATCTTTAGGTGTTAAGAAAAAAGAAAATTTCAAAGATTTGAAGTTTGGTTTACTAGGTAATAATAAAGTCAAGAAAGAAGGTTATTTATTCACAAAAATTGAAGAGGAGAAAAAAATGAAAAAAGAAGCAGAAGTCATTTCAACACCTGAAGCGGGTCATTACATTCCCTTTAAAGATTGGGAAAAAATGAAGTTAAGGGTTGGTAAAGTTGTAAAAATCAAAGATCATCCTAAAGCTGACAAACTTTACATCATGATGGTAGACATGGGTAAAGGCGAAAACGACCGACAAATCGTTGCAGGGTTAAAACCTTATTACAAGAAAGAAGAGCTTCTGAACAAACAAATAGTTTTATTTACAAACCTACAACCTACTAAGATTCGCGGCGTTGAAAGTAACGGCATGTTATTAGCTGCAGAGTTTAAGGATAAAGTTTGTTTACTTAGGCCTGATGGCAAGATAGAAACTGGCGCTAGAGTTTGTTAATATAAGATATGGCCCCGCCGGGATTTGAAC